>CAXNEV010000273.1:0-5679 GCA_964200925.1 Candidatus Latescibacterota bacterium
CGTATGTGATGGCTGAAACCGCAAAAACCTTTCATCACCACCGCCAAAAACCGCCCATGTATTTCTGGCGCGATCAGAGCGGCCACGAAATTGATCTGCTCTTGGAATTTGGAAATGATCTTTTCCCCATCGAAATCAAATCCGGGCAAACCATCGCCTCAGATGCCTTTGACAACCTCATCTGGTGGAGCCACATGGCAGGCCAGCCTCTCTCAAAAGCAACTCTGATCCACGGCGGCATACAAAGTCATGTGCAAAACGACATCGCCGTGCGCTCGTGGCATGCCATTTAAAACCTTTTGAGACACCAGCGCCCCACCTGAGACTGCCTTCCAAATATTTCCCCTGCTTCAGAAAATTTCCTAAACTATTTAACTTATTGTCAAAAAATCATTTAAAATAAACTTGCACTTGTGGCATACCACTTGCAAAGCCTTCCTGTATCTTCCATTTTTTGTGATTCATATTCTACAGGAGGGTCTTTTATGGATGCTGTTTTGCTTTCTCGCATCCAGTTTGCCATCACAATCGGGTTCCATTTTTTATTTCCCCCAATCAGTATTGGCCTTGCATGGCTTTTAACCATTATAGAAGGTTTGAGCTGGCAAACAGGTCGCGACGTTTACGAAAGGGCAGGCAAATTTTTCAGCAAATTGCTGGCCCTCACATTTGCCGTTGGTGTTGCCACCGGCATTGTTATGGAATTCCAGTTTGGCACCAACTGGGCCAGATATTCCAAATTTGTAGGCGATATTTTTGGCGCACCTCTGGCCGCAGAAGGCGTTTTTGCATTTTTCCTTGAATCGGGTTTTCTGGGCCTGTATTTGTTTGGACGCAATCGCGTATCCAAAGGCATCCACTGGTTTTCCATTTTGATGGTTGCCGTAGGATCAACCCTTTCGGCATTCTGGATTCTCGTTGCCAATTCATGGCAACAAACCCCCACCGGTTATGTGCTGAACAATGGACGGGCCGAATTAACCCATTTCTGGGATGCGGTGTTTAACCCGTCCACACTGCCCCGGTTTTTCCACACCGTTGATGCAGCCCTCATCGCCGGAGCCTTTTTTATGGCTGGTGTGTCGGCCTATCTGGTGCTTCAAAACCGCAACAACGAAGTGGCCCAGCGCACGTTAAAACTGGCCATTTTATTTGGCATAGTGGTTTCGGCCCTTGAAGTTTTTCCGCTGGGACATGTCCATGCCCAGCAGGTTGCCCAAACCCAGCCCGAAAAATTTGCCGCCATCGAAGGGCTTTATACCAGCCAAACTGGCGCACCGCTGGCCCTGTTTGGCGTGCCAACAGGCCGGCCGCCAGAACTCGTTGCGCCAGTCGAAATTCCCGGCCTGCTGAGTTGGCTGGCTTTTGGCGATGTGAATGCCCCCATAAAAGGCATCAATGAGTTTCCGGAAAATGAGCGGCCTCCGTTGTTTCTCACCTTTGTTTCATTTCACAACATGGTCATTTTGGGTCTTTATTTTATAGCCATTATGGCCTGGGGCACTTATTTGCTCTATCGCCAAACACTTTGGCAAAATGATTTTTTTCTCAAAATTCTGATCTGGTCCATCCCTTTGCCCTTGATTGCCTGCCAGTTGGGGTGGATCGCTGCTGAAGTGGGCCGGCAACCGTGGATTGTGTACCGATTGTTGCGCACCGCAGATGCTCATTCTTTGGCTGTTACAGCGGGTGAAGTTCTCTTTTCGACCATTTTGTTCAGCCTCGTTTATATTTTGTTGGGTTCTCTTTATGTTTATTTGCTTGTTCGAGAAATCAAACATGGAACACATTCTACATTGGGTAAGGAGGTGACGGCCTGATGGATCTCCATCTGATTTGGTTTCTGCTTTTTGGGGTATTAATTGCCGGTTATGCCATTCTCGACGGATTTGACCTGGGTGTGGGGGTTTTGCACCTGTTTACAAAAGATGAAACCGAGCGCCGCATCAATATCAATGCCATTGGCCCAGTTTGGGATGGCAACGAAGTGTGGTTGCTCACAGGGGGCGGGGCTTTGTTTGCCGCATTTCCGCCCGTTTATGCCACAGCTTTTAGCGGCCTCTATCTGGCCTTGATGCTCTTGCTCACAGCGTTAATTGCACGCGCTGTTTCTATGGAATTTCGCGGCAAAGTGGCCTCAGACAAATGGCGTCGAACCTGGGATTGGGCTTTTGGGTTGGGCAGTTTGTTGCCAGCGCTGTTATATGGTGTGGCAGTAGGCAACGTGTTGCATGGCCTGCCCATTGACCAGTCAGGAGAATTTGTCGGGACATTTCTGGGACTGCTCAACCCCTATGCCATCCTAATTGGTATGCTCACATTGGTGTTGTTCACCATGCACGGTGCCATTTACCTGAATCTCAAAACCGAAGGCCAACAGCAAAATCGCATGCAAATTTGGGCCTTGCGCACATGGATCTCTTTTGTGGTTTTGTACCTTTTGGCCACCCTAACAACCGTTTTTGTTTCACCCTATTTATTTGAAGGAACCCTGCAAAAACCCCTCTTCTGGATCTTCTTTTTGCTGTTTCTTGTAGCGCTCATCTACGTGCCAATTGCCATTAAAAGGTCGCCCATTCGGGCTTTTACAGCCTCATCAATCGCCATTGCCGGACTCATTGGCATCACAGCCTTCAGTATGTTTCCAAAATTGCTGCCCTCTAACATAGACCTCGCGTATAGCCTCACAGCTTATAACGCCTCGTCTTCATCGCGAACATTAACCACCATGCTGATCATTGCCTTAATCGGGATGCCCTTTGTCATTTTTTATACGGTGTTTATTTATCGGGCCTTTAAGGGAAAAGTGGTGCTGACAGAAGAGAGTTATTAACCCCCATTTTTATTTTCCCCTTGACTTCTCAGGCAGGGCTTGTGTTCTTTTGGTCTGCTATTTTTGATTTTCACAAGGAGCCTCAAATGAACAAAAGCCTGGCAACCAACCTCATATCAATTGCGCTGATCCCGGCCGGATACCTCAGCCCCTATTTTTCCGAAAACCTCATCACCATTGGCCTTTTTGCCACATCCGGGGCAATCACCAACTGGCTGGCTGTTTACATGCTGTTTGAAAAAGTACCGGGCCTTTACGGATCAGGGGTCATTCCAGCCCGTTTTGAAGAATTTAAAACGGGCATTCACACCTTGATCATGAACCAGTTTTTTACCCCCAAAAACGTAGAATCCTTTTTTGCCGCCCAAACCGAAGATCTGAAAAAAACGTTTGATTCCGAACCTGTCATTCTGGCCATTGATTACGACCGGCTTTATGCCCGTCTGGTTGAAGCCATCATGAATTCTCCATTTGGGGGCATGCTCGGGTTTGTGGGAGGTCCCACGGCATTGCAACCGCTCAAAGAACCCTTTGTTGAAAAAATTCAAACCGAAATTCGCGAATTGTTGTCATCCCCTCATTTTTTGGATGCCGTCCAACAAGGGCTTGGCGGCAGTGCTCACACGGTGGAAATCATCGAAAAAGTAGATGCCATTGTCATTCACCGTTTAAATGAACTCACCCCGCAAATGGTCAAGGCCATTATCCAGGAAATGATTCACAAACATCTGGGCTGGCTGGTGATCTGGGGGGGAATATTTGGTGGCCTCATTGGGCTGGCCACCAGTTTGCTGCCTTCAACCACGCCTTGAGGGTGACTGGCCCATCCCATTTGGGGAACATGATCCTTCGCAAAGCGTTATACATGAAAAAAGAGAACAAATCTCGATGGGTGATCTTCTTCCTTCTCTCTTCTTACCATTTTTGAATCATTTCGATTTTTTTAATGCAGGGAGATATTGATGAAAGAACAGATGTTTCTGATGGTTTCTTTTTTCTATTTGTTGACAAACCCAATTTATGCCCAGACACAATACACCTGGGATTTTGAACAATCTGAAACAGGCACTTTGCCAGAAAAATGGGAACCTGCAGAAACCAGAGGCAAAGGAGCGCTGGTTTCCTGGGCCATTTCGACAGAGGATGATATAAACAATAAAATTTTGGCCATTTCCAGCAATGACAACAGCGGTGAAATGGCCAATTTGATGCTCATCAAACAAGGGGCATTTAAAAATGTCGAACTGAGCACACACATCAAAGCGGGGCAGGCAAATGCAGCATCGGGCGGAGGGCTGATCTGGCGCGTTGTTGACGAAAACCATTATTATCTTGCACAATGGAATCCGGGTGCCGAAAATTTCAGGCTCTATCTTTACATTGGGGGCAAACCGTCATTGCTTGAATCCGTAGCGCTTCATGCGGATCCCAAAGAATGGCATCAAATAGCCATCTCCCACAATGAAGAGACCATCGAGATCTCATTTGACAACGAGTCGATCCTTTCTTTTAAAGACAACAAACTTGATTTGCCCGGCTGGTTTGGCCTATGGGCACCCGGCAGTGCCGTGCCAGCATTTGACAACGTCAACTTTTATTCTACTGAAATAATCGGGGAAGAACCCACCGATCCCGAACCGTAAATGTTTGTTCACACGATCCTGGCCCCCCACCTGTGTTTAAACAAAAAAGGCGACGCTGTGCGTCGTCTTTTTTGTTTATTTTTTGCAGATCATTTCATGGGTTTGATTTTGATCCGTGACTTTAATCTTTCACCACTTTTCAATAACCTCTTTCACATCGCCCAGTTTTTCCCTCTTATCGGCAACCCAGGCCAGAAGGTCTTGGCGTTTTTCATCATCGGCCATTTGCCCGGCTATCCCCTCGGCAAATTGCAACAGGCGCACCGCATAGGCGGGTTTTAACGGGGCCACCACCTCATAGGCCTGTTTGGCATCTTCAATGCGCCCCAATTCCAGATAGGCTTCGGCGCGATATTCAATGGCTTCTGCATAACTGGGGTTTAAAGATAGGGCCTGTCCATACGCACCCAATGCCGCGTCCACATCCCCCGTTTTCCGATACACATAACCCAAACTGCCAAAGGCCTGATAAAATTCGGGATCAATTTCCGTGGCCTTTTTAAACTCTTCAAGAGCGCGCAAATATGTGCGCTGGATGAATTGGGCATAAGCAGCCCGATCTTTTGCATCTTTTGTGCCCGACATTTTTTCTTCATAAACCCAGGCCGCGTCCCTGTGCCGCAACCCATTGCGATAGTGTTTTTCAGCCTCAGCAGGTGTTCCCATCCGGCTTTCTCGCGGCGCTATCCCTCCGGGTGCTGCAAAAACCAGATTGCCCGCCTGCAAAAAAATCAACAGCAAAACGCTCCATCGCCCCATATCGCCTCTCCTTTTCCAACCCGCAACCCTTATGCTGATGCTTGTGCAGCTTTGCGAATGGCATCGGCAATTTGATCAACCTTTTCTTTGTCATTGTCAGGATGCATGCCAATCAACACCGCCCGGCTTAATATATCCAGCGATTGCGGGCACATATCCTCTGTGTATTCGATGTTCAGGGCTTTGTTTTCGGCAAAATTAAAGGGATTCATGGCCGGGTGATGGGCACCCTGTTTGCGCAAGATGGGATCCCAGCGCGTGTACACATGTCGCCCGGTGTCAATTGGCAAAAATGCCCTGCCCACCGATTCTTTCATGCTGTTTGCAAATGCCCGCGCCTTTTTTTCAGAATCAAAAATAAACCCGACATGCGTGCCGCACTCGTCATCAATGCTGTTGTTCAAAATCGATGTCAATCCCGCCTGTTCACCCACCTGAAGCAAA
>CAXNEV010000274.1:0-5661 GCA_964200925.1 Candidatus Latescibacterota bacterium
CTATTATACCGGGGGCAGTCTGGCATTTAATATTGTCACCATTTACGATCCTCACGAAGAATTTCGCCGCACCGATCCGGGGCTACGACAAATGGCAGAAGGCGGCACCAAAAATGAAAATGACGGCGGGTTGATTCGCCATATTTACAATGGACATGGGCGTGTGGATCGCGGGCATGTAACGGCTTATCAACACAATGACCGATTGACGTATGTGGCTTCAGATATAACAGAAGGTTACAATGCCAGTAAAGTGAACGAAGTCACGCGACAATTTTTGTATGTGCGTGGAGAGCGAGAATTTTTTGTCATTTTTGATCGCATTGAAGCAACAAAAGCAACTTTTCCGAAAACGTGGTTTTTGCACATTCCCAGTGAACCCGATGTAACGGGCAAAGTGACAGTGCAGGTACCAAATCATGTGATTTCTTATAATGGCGATACGGCAACCTGGGTAAGCGATTCGGCGGGAACAAAAAATGTGTTGAGCACAGGGAAATCGCGTGCATTTCTCAAAACCGTGTGGCCTGAACAAGCCATAATAACCAAACGCGGCGGAACCGGATATGAACTCTGGGGAAATCCGCACGAACCCACAGCACAATACAACCATGCCGGTCGCAACAACCTGGACGAACCCATTGTGCCTTGGCGCATTGAAGTGGAAAATACAGAACAAACCGAACGCGATTATTTTCTGCATGTGCTTGAAATTGGCGATAAATCAGATACCAAAATGTCTCACGTGGAGCGTCTGAAAAATGGAAATCGCGTGGGCATGCGCATTCATACCTCTGGCCAACCCATCGAAATCTGGTTTGACACAAAAGGCCCCATGTCGGCGGGGATCAAGTTTGACACGCAGGTCGAGGAAAAACTGGCAACGTCTCTGCCAGAGTAAGCAGCCTATTGATAAACTCTTTTGGGTGCATTTGAGGTATTGTTATTCAAGAGGTGGTTTTATGGTTCCACTGATTAGCAGCATGTGCAAAGGACCGCTGGGCGTGCGGCAATTGCCGCGCACATGGTGGAAGGTAACGCTTCGCAAAGCTGGACTGCTCGACTCGGCCTATCCAGACTGTAGCCGTGAACTGGATGACTGGTGTTTGCAAGCGCTGCAACTCGACAAAGAAAAAACGCTCGGTTATTTGCGAGATGAATTGCCAACATACCTTCAGTTTGAAGCCTGGGTTTTGGAACAAAAAGGCGGCGTATTGAATCAGGCGCGGGTGGATCGCTGGAATGACGGGGTTGAAAAGCGCGTTCATGTCAATCCCGGAAAAATTGACGAGACCTATCCCGACATTGGTTTTGATATAAATAAGGTGCAGATCACATCTGCGGTTATTTTGAATGGTATGCAGGACTGGGGATTGTTTCACAAACGCGATCTGGCTGTTTCTTCAGATCTGACATTTTCAATTTCGCCGTTGATCAGCAGCTTAGATGTGGGGCCACTGGGGGTTTTGCAATTGCCGCGCACATGGTTCAAAGTCCTTTTGAAAACCAAAGGATTGTTGCATGCCGATTATCCCGACTGTGGGGGTGGGTTAGATACCGATGTGATCAACGTGTTGGGTCTTGATAAAACCAGCACTCTTGCCTACCTCCGAACCGAATGCCCAACATATCTACAATTTGAAACCTGGGTGCGCGAACAGACGAACAATCAGTTCGACTGGCCGAAGATTCATGCATGGCATAATTTTTTGCTCAATCGCATTCATCCCGATAAAAAACGCGCAGATATTCACACAACAATTGGGCGTGTGGACAATGGAGAAATAGTGCACGGTGTGATGTTGAACCACCTCGAAGATTGGGCCTACGCCCATCGGGCGGTAAAGCAATATTTAAAGACCTGAAAACCATCTGAACCACGCGATACTGGAGGATTTTTCGCGCGATTCCATTTTGCAACCCATCGCGAAACGCCTCCATCGCTAACAGGCCATATTATTGTGAGCATCCACAAAGGGTATTCGCGAAAAATCAGCCCTCCCGGCGTTTGAGGGAACGACTTTTTGCCTACTTTTTGGTCGTTCAAAAAGTAGGTCGCCGAAGGCATCTTGAATGAACCAGCAATCCTATTCAACCAAGGAGTTTGACCATGAGTGCCGCACTGGATTATGGTGTTCAAAGTTATTGTTTTCGCCACTTCAAAGACAATGCCGATGTTGCAAAAAAAGTGAAAGACATCGGGCTGAACAAAATCGAAGTGTGCGCCGTTCACGCCGATTTTAAAAATCCCGAACAATGGAAAAGCATCGTAAAAACATATCAGGATGCCGGTGTATCCGTGATTTCAATTGGTGTGCAAACATTCACGGGCGATGCATCGGAAAAATCTTTTT
The DNA here is from genome assembly GCA_964200925.1 of Candidatus Latescibacterota bacterium. GTDB lineage: Bacteria > Latescibacterota > UBA2968 > UBA2968 > UBA2968 > CAXNEV01. The sequence continues at coordinate 2,355 of CAXNEV010000274.1, forward strand.
TTGAATGTGCTGCCATCGCCGGTGCCAAACACATTTCGTGCCATTTTCAGCTCGAAAATTATCCCAAAGCCATCACACAGGTGCGCGGGTGGAGTCGCGAGTTTGGCATTCGCGTGGGCATTCACTGCCACGGAGGATATCACTTTGGTGGGCAACCCAGCGTGTTGAAACATTTGATCGGCCTGGGTGAGCCGGAAGTGGGGTTGTGCATTGACACGGCCTGGGCCATGCAAATAGGCCCGCGCCAGGGCAACCCGGTAAAATGGGCACAGGATTTTAAAGGCCAAATTTACGGGGTTCACTACAAAGACTTCACATTTGACAAAGATGGCATGTGGCACGATGTGGTGGTGGGACAGGGCAATCTGGATCTGAAAGCCTTTGTTGCCGAACTCGACAAGGGCGGGTTTGACGGCATGGCCGTCATCGAATACGAAGCCGATGTGGAAAATCCCGTTCCGGCATTGAAGAAATGTGTGGAAACGATGCGGGCGCTGGCGGGGTAAGTTCACATTTGTTGGTTATGAATTAAACAGACAAAGGCGGGTTTGGCGACCTGCCTTTGTTTTTGTGAGGGTGTTTATAATGGAACAAAATAAAAAACTGAGAAGTGCGAACTGGTTTTCCGATATGGGCCACAAAGGGTTTGTGGCGCGGGGCTGGCTCAAAAATCAGGGGCATCCCGATCAGATGTTTGATGGGCGTCCAGTAATCGGAATTTGCAACACATGGTCGGAGTTGAATCCTTGCAATGCACATTTGCAAATTCTGGCCGAACAGGTCAAGCGCGGCGTGTACGAAGCGGGTGGGTTTCCACTGGAGTTTCCAGTGTTGTCGCTGGGTGAAACGCTGATGAAACCCACAACCATGTTGTATCGCAATTTAGCAAGCATGGATGTGGAAGAAGCCATTCGCGCCAATCCGTTGGATGGTGTCGTCATGTTAACCGGGTGTGACAAAACAACACCGGCCTGTTTGATGGGGGCATGCAGTGTGGATTTGCCCACACTGGTCATCACTGGCGGGCCAATGCTGACTGGGAAATACGAGAATCGCAATATTGGGTCGGGAACAGATGTGTACCGATTTACAACAGAATTGCGCGCCGGAACCATGAGTCAAACAGAATACCTCGAAGCCGAAGGATGTATTTCGCGCAGCGACGGGCATTGTATGACAATGGGCACAGCTTCAACCATGGCATGTATGGTCGAGGCGCTGGGCTTGACGTTGCCATCGGGGGCGGCCATTCCGGCGTCGGATTCTCGGCGCAAACGGTTGGGGCATCTATCGGGCAATCGCATTGTGGAGATGGTGCACGAAGATTTGCGACTGTCCAAAGTATTAACGCGACAGGCAATTGAAAATGCAATCGTGGTCAATGCGGCCCTGGGTGGCTCAACCAATTTTGTCGTGCATTTGCTTGCCATTGCCGGACGCATGGGTGTAAATCTGGCATTAGAAGATTTTGACCGTTTGGGCAGCCATCTGCCCTTGCTGGTAAACTTGATGCCATCGGGCGAATATTTGATGGAAGATTTTTTTTATGCCGGCGGGTTGCCTGCGGTCATTGCAGAATTGAAAAACCATTTGCATCTCAATGCCATAACCGTAACTGGCAAATCGCTGGGCGAAAACAATGCGAATGCAAAGTGTTACAACCGCGAAGTGATTGCATCATTTGACAAACCATTTCAAAAAGAAGCGGGCATTGCGGTATTGCGCGGCAATTTGTGTCCCAATGGGGCCATTATAAAACCTTCGGCAGCATCGCCAGAGTTGATGCATCACACCGGTCGTGCTGTGGTGTTTGAAACAGTGGAAGATTACAAAACGCGCATTGACGATCCCGATCTGGATGTTGATAAAGATTGTGTGCTGGTACTCAAAGGAATTGGCCCAAAAGGTTTTCCGGGCATGCCAGAGGCGGGCAAAATGGGGTTGCCCAAAAAGATCCTATCTCAAGGTGTGCGCGATATGATTTGCATTTCCGATGGGCGCATGAGTGGCACGGCGTATGGTACCATTGTGCTTCACGTTGCACCCGAATCAGCCGTGGGCGGGCCACTGGCTTTTGTACAAAATGGCGATTTGATTGAGCTAAATGTTCACAATCGCACATTGACACTTCATGTGTCGGATGAGGAATTGAAACGTCGCCGTGCCGTCTGGCAACCGCCTTCTCCACGTGTGACTCGCGGATATGCCCGGCTTTATACTGACCATGTGTTGCAGGCAGATCGCGGCGCGGATCTCGATTTTCTGGTGGGCGGATCAGGGTCACAGACTTTGCGGGAATATCGGTAATGAAAATCACAAAGATCAAAACATTTATCGTTGACGGTGGGTTTCGCCCGTGGACATTTGTGAAAGTTGAAACGTCGGAACCCGGCCTAATTGGCTGGGGCGATTGTACCGATTGGGGATCACCTGGGCCGGTTGCTGCAACGGTTGCGCGATATGCCGAATGGGTAGTGGGCAAAGATCCAATGCAGGTTGAGGCGATCTGGTGGGATTTGCACGCAGCCTCGGTGCGGCATATCGGTGGACTGGCATATAAGGCAATGGCGGGCATTGATTCGGCTCTGTGGGACATTCGCGGGAAAGTGCTCAATGCCCCGGTGTGGCAACTGTTAGGTGGCAAACTGCGCGATGAAATGCGGCTTTACTGGTCGCATTGTGGGTCGGTGCGGGCGCAACCCGAAAGGGCCGAGAAACTTGGCGTGCCGCGTGTGCGAACAACCGATGATGTGAAACACTTGGCCGAAGAGGTCCTGAAAAAAGGGCTGACAGCGATTAAAACAAATTTGTTTCCGTTAGAAGATCGACCCGACACACAGTGGGTGCGCAATGCGTTTTCAACACATGCAGGCGATGCTCCGGGGCCGGTGTTGCGCAATGCAGAAACAATCATCAGCACATTTCGCGAAACACTTGGCCCCGATGTGGGCATTGCCTTAGATGTGGCCTTCACATTCAAACTCGGTGGGGCAATCAAACTGGCGCGTGTGTTAGAACCCTATGATTTAATGTGGTTGGAAACCGAAACATTTGATCCAGAAGCACTGCTGACCATTCGACAATCGACCAAAACGCCGATTTGTACGGGCGAAAGTCTTTTTGGCGTAACGGGATATAAACCGTATCTTCAACTGCATGCACAGGATATCATCATGCCCGATTTTGCGTGGAACGGCATCACCATGGGCAAAAAAATTTGCGATTTTGCACACGCCTATGACACATTAATTGCACCACACAATTGTCACAGTCCGATCAATACACTGGTATCGGCCAATGTGTGTGC
>CAXNEV010000275.1:0-5659 GCA_964200925.1 Candidatus Latescibacterota bacterium
TTGGGTGCATCATGGTCAAGAATCAAGGTTTGGGCGGTGCTGTGTTTGACTGGGCTGGCTTTTTTGAGGTTTGTATGCATTGTAAGCGCTGCGGCTTTAGCTGTGCGTTTGGCACTTGTCAGGGCGCTGCGGCGTATTCTCCATGCCCGTCCTTGACGGGTTTTGGGGGTGTGTCTATATTCGCATGGGTTTTATTCGTGGTTTGTATTTGCACAGGATGGCATTGATGCTTTCAAATTTGAATCAACCGCTACGCTCATTGCCGGGCATTGGGTTGAAGCGCGAAAAATTGCTCTGCGAAATTGGGCTTCATACCGTGGGCGATTTGTTGTTGTATTTGCCCTATCGGTATGTGGATCGCTCCACGCAGGTGGGCATTGCACAATTGCCGCTGGACCGGGAAGTGACGGTGGTGGGTGAAATTGTGGCGATGGAAACCCGGCCCGGCAAACGGCAGCGCTTTGTGATGACGGTGGAAGATGAGACCGGATGTGTTGAATGCACCTGGTTTGGCGGGTATCAGTATTTTCGCGGGGCATATGAAGCGGGCGATCTGGTGGCATTGGGCGGCAAGTTGTCGCTGTTTGGGCGCAAGTTGCAGATGATGCACCCGGAAGTGGAGGTGCTTGCAGGTGAAGGTGAAGAAGACCGGCGGTTGCACACGGGGCGCATTATTCCGCTTTATCACACAACGGCCAAAATGAAATCCGAGCGGCTAACGGCACGGGTTTTGCGCCGGTTGTTGTTTGCGGCCCTTGAAGCCGTGGGTGATGCAATTGTTGATCCCGTTCCTGAATCTTTAATTATGCGATGTGGATTGATGGGCTTAAAGGATGCCATTTTGAAGATTCATTTTCCAGAAGTGCTAAACGATGTGGAAACCGCACGAAGCCGATTGGCTTTTGACGAGATTTTTTATGTGCAATTGTACTTGGGGCGTTTGCAAAAGGCGCGAGAAAAAATACCGGGTCGCATTTTAATACCGGGGGGGATGTTTGCGCAATCTCTCATTCAGCGTTTGCCTTTTGCACTGACCAAAGCACAGCAACAAGCGGTTGAAGAGATTGGCCGCGATGTGTGCAAACCCACGGCCATGCACCGGTTGCTTCAAGGCGATGTGGGATCGGGCAAAACGCTGGTGGCTTTGGTTGCCATGCTTTCAGCGGTAGATGCCGGGGCGCAGGCTGCGCTGATGGCCCCCACCGAAATTTTGGCCGAGCAGCACGCCAATACCATTCGCCATCTGGTTGAGCCATTGGGATTGGATGTGCGGCTGTTGACAGGCAGTACCCGGCAGGGGGTTCGGCGCGAGGTGTTATCGGGATTGGCATCGGGTGCTGTGGCGCTTGTGGTGGGCACCCACGCGCTTTTGCAAGAAGATGTGCGCTTTGCCGATCTGGGGCTGGTGGTGGTTGATGAGCAGCATCGGTTTGGCGTGCAGCAGCGGGCTTTGTTGCGAGAAAAAGGGCATTCGGCGCATTTGCTGGTGATGACGGCCACGCCCATTCCCCGGTCGCTGGCGCTCACGTTGTATGGCGATCTGGATGTGACAGTGATTGACGAATTGCCACCGGGACGCAGGCCCGTAAACACGGGCTGGCGGCTGGCGGCAGATCGGGGCAAGGCGTTGCAATTTTTGCGCAGTGAAGTCGCTCAGGGGCGACAGGCATACATTGTGTATCCTTTGGTGGAAGAATCGGAAAAGAGCGATGTGAAGGCGGCCACTGTGGCATTTGACGAGTTGCGTGAAGGGCCGCTTGCCGGGTTGCGTTTGGGGCTTTTGCACGGGCGCATGAAAGGAGATGAAAAAGAATCGGTGATGTCGGCTTTTCGGGCCGGTCAGATCGAGGTACTGGTGGCAACCACGGTGATTGAAGTGGGGGTGGATGTGCCTAATGCCACGGTGATGATGGTGGAACACGCCGAGCGGTTTGGGCTGTCGCAGTTGCACCAGTTGCGCGGCCGAGTGGGGCGGGGCAAACATGCCTCATATTGTATTTTGATTGCTGACCCGGCCGAAGAATTGTCGGGTGAATCGCGCCAACGGCTCGACGCAATGGCCAAAACAACCGATGGGTTTGAAATCGCCGAGGTGGATTTGGGCATTCGCGGGCCAGGGCAAATTTTTGGCACCCAGCAGGCGGGTTTTCCCGAATTTCGTTTTGCCGATCTTTCGCGCGATGTTGCAGTGATTGCCCTGGCCCGGCGCGAGGCACAGGGATTGTTGCACGCCGATCCGGACCTGGCTACATGTGTCTTGATCAAACGGGAATTGGAGACCATTTTGCCGGGCGATTTTCAACTTGTAGAAGCCGGGTAATCAACCTTCAGGTGAGCAAAATCAAGTGGTTGTTGTCCGATGCGCGTTTGCAGTTGACACCCTTTTTGTATTGTGGTAGATTGTTGCGGCGTTTACACTTGTGACGACCGCATTTTTTATTTATGGGGATATCATTCGATGGCACATCACAAGCAGCGCATTGCGTTGCTGGGCACGATTAATCGCGACACGATTCACACCCCCGACGGGGTCACCACAGAGAGTTTTGGCGGGTTGTTTTACAGCATTCTGGCACTGGCCGAGATTGCTTCACCAGAAGCCGAGATTTATCCGATTTGCAATGTGGGATACGATATGGAGCAGGTGGTGAAAGAAAAATTGGCTCCCTATCCGCATGTCAAATGGGACGGAATACAATTTGTGCCAACCAAAAATCCGCATTGTTTGCTGGAATACGACAACAACGGCAACAAACAGGAAACGCTGAAAAACGATGTGCCGCCCATTGTTTTTGAACAGATCGCCCCATTTTTGGCCTGTGATGCCATCTGTTTCAATTTTATCACCGGCATGGAATTGACCCTTGAAACAGCAGAAGAGGTGCGGCGTGAAGCATCGGGTTTGTTGTTGATGGATGTACACAGCCTCACACTGGGCATGGATGAAAACCGCCGTCGGTTCTGGCGTGTGCCTCCGCAGTGGGAGCGCTGGGTGGGGTGTGTGGATGTGGTGCAGATGAACGAATTGGAAGGGGCCTTGCTGGCCGGTGAAAAGCTGGACACGGAAGTTGCCACGCGCCGATTTGCCGCTAAGGTGCTAACTTTGGGGCCGTCGATATTGATGGTGACGCGCAATGACAGAGGCTCACAAACCATTACGCAAAATGGCGATGTGACCATTGCGCAGTTTCCCCCTGTGCCTGCCGGTGAACCCCAGGATGAAACGGGTTGTGGCGATACGTTTTTAATGGGATTCACATGGGCCTATTTGTTGTCGAAAGACAGGTCTGTTGCCAGTCGATTTGCCAACCGGGTGGCGGGCATCAATGTGTGTTTGCGAGGCATTGAAGGCATGGGGCAAATTGGTCAATATTTAAAACCGGAAGAACGGATGTTGGGCATTGGGTGACAACCAGCCCAAAAACAGAAATTAATTTGTGTGCAACAGATGCCTAACCAAACAGGAGGTGCCTCCCCATGCAGGAGTATCAATTCCCAAATCGACCTCATTTTGACTTAAAGTTTCATCCGAATATGGTCTATTATGCACTTGGTGTCCTGGTATTGCTCTGGTTGGCAAGCGGCATTTATATTGTGCAACCCGACGAACAGGCTGTGGTGTTTCGGTTTGGCAGGTCGGTCAGTCAGGAAGAACCCGGTTTGAATTACCACTTTCCCCGGCCAATCGAGCGTGTTGAAATTGAACGGGTGTCGGAGGTGAAGCGCATTGAAATCGGATTTCGCACCATCAGCGTGAGTCCTACGCCGCGTTATCAAAAAGTTGCGGCAGAAGCGATGATGTTGACGGGAGATGAAAATATTGTCGATGTGGAAATGATCGTGCAATACCGCATTCGCGATATCAGACAATATCTTTTTAACGTGTCTGAACAGGCCAAGGCCGTTCACGATGTGTCTGAAGCTGCCTTGCGCCATGTGATTGGGCAGCATACGATTGACGAAGCCCTAACCGAGGGCAAAGATCAAATTCAGGTTGAAATTCAAGAACAGGTTCAAAAAGTGCTGGATGTTTACAAGGTGGGTGTGCGCATTGAACAGGCCCGGTTGCAAACCGTGTCGGTTCCCGAAGAAGTGGACCATGCTTTTAAAGATGTGGCCAGTGCACGGGAAGATCGCGAGCGGCTCAAAAATGAGGCCGAAGCGTATAGCAATGACATTATTCCCCGAAAACGCGGTGAGGCCGAAAAAATGTTGCGCGAAGCAGATGCTTATAAAATTGAACGTGTGAAACGCGCCCAGGGCGATGCGGATCGCTTTTTAAAAGTGTTGACCGAATATCGCAAAGCAAAAGATGTGACGGAAACGCGTTTGTTTTTGGAAACGATGGAAAAAATTCTGCCGGGCATGGAAAAGTATATTGTCGATTCCGACGGCAAGGGTGGCCTGTTGAATGTGTTGCAACTGCAAAAACAAACACCCCCACCCGCTCCCGTTCCCATGCCCGCCCCTGCTGCAGGAGGAAATTGATATGAAAAATGCCATGACACTGGTCGTTTTGTTGGTTGCAGTTGGCATTTTGATCGATGCCGCCTGTTTTATTGTGGATGAACGGCAACAGGTGGTGGTGACCCAGTTGGGGCAACCTGTGCGCACGATTCAATGGCCGGGGTTAAATTTTAAAATCCCTTTCATTCAGCAATTGCATATTTTTGACGATCGTTTGTTGTACAGTGATACAGATCCAGCGCAAATTTACACCCAGGATAAAAAGAATCTGATTGTTGACAATTTTGCGCGCTGGCGCATTGTTGATCCACTGAAGTTTCTCGTTTCCATGCAAAATGTCTCCAATGCCCAGTCGCGTTTGGATGACATCATTTACTCTGCCGTGCGCGAAGAATTGGGCCGCCGCACCCTGGCTGAAATTGTGGCTTCCGAGCGCGAAAATATTATGACGGCAGTAACGGCGAGATCCCATGCCGATGCCTCGCCTTATGGTATTGAGATTCTCGATGTGCGCATTAAAAGGGCCGATTTGCCCCGAGAAAACAAGGCCAATGTGTTTGAACGCATGCGCGCCGAACGCGCCCGGCAAGCCAAAGAATACCGCGCGGAAGGGGAGGAATTGGCGTTGAAAATTCGCGCTGAAACAGATCTGGAAGTGACGCGGATTACATCGGAGGCATTTCAGAAAGCCCAGTTGACGCGAGGGGAGGGCGATGCCGAAGCCCTGCGCATTTATGCCGATGCTTTTCAACGCGATCCAAAGTTTTACGAATTTCAACGAACCCTTGAGGCCTATGAAAAAACACTGGGTGAAGGAACGACCATGGTATTGCCCTCCAGCAGTGCGTTTTTTAAGTATTTGGGCAAAGGGAAATAATCGGGTTTATCCGATTATTTGACGGAAAGCCTGTGTTAAGAGGGCAAATCAGACGATGGACGATGGACAATGGACGACAGATAGACAAGTTGATTGTCGGTTGTTTATGGTCTGTTATCGCAGAATTATTCTGGGTTGCCTGTTTGTGTTGTTGATCGTTGTTGGGCCTTCCGTTTGGGCAAAAGATTGGTTGAGCCACGAACAAGATGGCCTTGTGTTGCATGTTCAGACGCCCGACAGTTCTCGGGCGTCTGGTTTATTGGCCAGTTTGCTCATGGAGCGCCGGGCTGTATTGCGCAAACTCGGCGGTGTTTC
>CAXNEV010000276.1:0-5641 GCA_964200925.1 Candidatus Latescibacterota bacterium
GGTCTGGGCATGGTTATCGATCTGATCTGGTTTCCAGGTGCGGGCCACGGGTTTCACAATTTTTAATCGCAGACTCTTTCATACTTCATCGCGAAGGAACTCTATTGACTATGAGCCAAATTATCTCCACCGTAGATTTTGACCAGCAAGGCAAACAAATTGGCTGGCTGAATTTGCCGCATTCTGTTACGCGCAGCGCCTATGGTGTGCTGCCCATCCCTATTGCAGTGATTCAGAACGGGCCTAGCCCACAAATTTTGCTCCTGTCCGGCAATCACGGCGATGAGTACGAAGGGCAGGTGGTGTTGACGCGCCTGATACAAAACCTGCAACCAGAAACCATCAAGGGCCGCATTATTATCTTGCCTGCGCTGAATCTACCGGCCGCGCAGGCGGGCACACGCGTGAGTCCGATAGATGATGGCAATTTGAACCGCGTTTTCCCGGGTGATCCAAATGGTGGCCCCACATGGAAGATTGCCGATTATGTGGAACACCACCTGATGCCCCTGGTGGATGTGGTGTGCGATTTTCACGGCGGCGGCGCATCTTTAGACTATCGGCCCCATGCCAGTGCGCACTTTTCCCCAGATGCGTCTCCTGAGCACAAACGCCGCAACCTGGAGGCGGTGAAAGTATTGGGCGTGCCGCATGTGATGGTGTTTGAACACACCCCCATGCCCGGCGGTTTGCCCCATGCCGCGATGCGCCAGGGTGTGCTTTCTCTTGGCGGAGAATACGGCGGAATGGGCAGTGTTTCGCGGCATGGTGTGGCGCTGGTGCAACAGGCTGTGGATCGGTTGCTGGCCTATTTTGGTGCTTGTGGCACCCTGCCCACAAATTTGCCGGAGCCGCAGGTGATGCACATCTTTGGCCCCAAGGCTTACGTGTATGCGCCGGAACCGGGCGTGTTTGAACCTGCCACAGAACTGGGCGATCATGTCAAACCGGGCGATTTGTGCGGGCATGTGCTGTTTCCAGACAATCCCAGCCGGGTGCTTGTGCCTGTGTACTTTGCAAGTGAGGGGGATGTGGTTTGCAAACGCCATCCAGGGCGGGTGGAGCGTGGCGACTGCGTGGCGCACCTGGCTGCTCCCCGATAGAGGGATTGGTGCAATTGGCAGCAAAAAAATACCATATGATGCGCCATGGGGTATATTTCTCATGACCCTTTACTTTTGAGGAGACCCCCATGACCAGCAAAGAGCGTTTTCAATGTATGTTTGAACACCGCGAAGCCGATCGCGTACCCATTATCGATTCCCCATGGGATGCCACCATTGAGCGCTGGCATCGCGAAGGATTGCCGCAAAATGTCAGCTTTATTGACTATTTTGACCTCGACCACATCGGTTCTATTTCCGTTGACAATTCCCCGCAATACGACGTGCGCACGATAGAAGAAACCGACGCTTATAAAATTCATACCACGGCCTGGGGGGCCACCCTCAAAAACTGGAAACACGCCGCTTCAACCCCCGAATTTCTCGACTTTGTCATTCAAGATCCCGATTCATGGGAACGCGCCAAAAATCGCATGACGCCCAATCCCAATCGCATCAATTGGGCGCATCTTGAAAAAAATTACCCCATCTGGCAAAAAAAGGGCTACTGGATTCAGGCCAATCTCTGGTTTGGTTTTGACATCACACATTCCTGGACCGTGGGCACCGAGCGTTTGCTCATGGCCCTTGTGGAAAATCCCGACTGGTGCATCGATATGTTCAAAACTGAACTCGAACTCGATCTGGCCCTGCTCGACATGGTTTGGAATGCGGGATATCACTTTGATGTTGTGCGATGGCCCGATGATATGGGTTATAAATACAACCAGTTTTTTTCACTCAAAACCTATCGCACCTTGCTCAAACCCTTTCACAAACGCGCCGTTGACTGGGCCCATGAAAAAGGCATCAAAACCCACCTGCACTCCTGTGGCGATGTTAATCCCTTTGTGCCCGAACTGGTTGAAATAGGCATGGATGCCCTCAATCCGCTCGAAGTGAAAGCCGGAATGGACCCCGTTTACCTCAAAAAAATCTACGGTGACAAACTCGTTTTGCACGGTGGCATCAATGCCGTGCTGTGGACAGACCCCGATGCCATAAAGGCCGAAATTGACCGCGTGGTGCCCATTCTCAAAAAAGATGGCGGGTATATTTTCTCTTCGGATCACTCGGTGCCTTCCAGCGTGTCGCTGAAAGACTTTCAACAAATTATTGCCCTGGCAAAATCCGCCGGGTCGTATTGACATAAAAACGACACCTTGAAACGTTAGAACATTGGAACATACCAATCTGCTAACGCATTACGGTGTTTTTTGCACCCACTCCGAATGCAGCACTGTTGCTTCATCACACGCGATGGCAGGATAATCCCGCACGGTAATTGTTTTTTCTGTTGCCTCTGCAATTTCAAACCCGGTGCGCGGTTCCCGTCCGGCCAGCAGGTATGCACCCCCGACGTTTTTGGGCGATTTGTCAAGGTGAAATGTCTGGTCTGAAACGCTTGTTACAGCTACTTTAGAAGCCGGTTCGGGCAAAACAATTTCCGCATTGCCGCAGATCAGCCGGGTTCCTTTTAACAGGTAGGCCTGCACACATTGACCCGCATCATTCACTGAAACAAATGCAAATTCTCCCGCCACAGTCACCGGTCCAAACTGGCGTTCTTGTTGATCCTGTGTTGAAATGATATAATCAGTGCGCCCCGCCAATTTTACCTCAATAGCCAGCACCCCTGATTCGGAATCATTTACCAGCAGTTGCGCCTCCAGAACCGGAGATGTGTTTCCCTGATACGGACACACCACTGCCGCATACTGGGTAGAAAGGGGTTCTTCTCCACGGCGCTCGGCCAGAATCTGCTGAATCGGGGGATACTGGAGTTCTTCTGCTGTGGCACGCCGCCAGCCCGGTGCATCTGCAATTAAAACCCGGTTGAGGGATTCACCTGCGTTGAGCAATCGCAAATCCAGGTGAATATCGTGGTAGGCCCATGTGAATACATCTGATTTTTTTGGCACCACTGCCCGCAGATTGTTTAACCATTCGATTTTTTCATCCACCGATTGCGCCGCAGGGGACGTTATCAGCGACCCATTGCAATGAAAGCTGTACTGGTGGTGATGCCCGCCTTTCACGCGGAAAAAATCCACCAGATAGGTATGTCCTGCTGGCAATTGCACCAGCGCACTTGTTCGCCGGTATTCTTCACACTGCGCATACACATTGGCTCCGGATGCCTGAATGATTTCGATGCCGGGTGCCAGTCCAAACAACTCCAGATTGGAACCGCACCCGGTACTGGCCTGATCCTGCCCATCGACCACCACGAGGTTGTGTGACATTGAACCCCTGGCCCACTGTTGCCCCGGATGGCCGGAGCCGGAAACATATCCCCGATCTGAAAGCAGCTCTTCTCCAAATGCATAATAACTGATGCTCAAAACATCCCGCTGCCGATGCCCGGTGTGCAGTTTCCACTGGTTTTCATTTCCGTTGAAAAACAGGGCGGTGTCATTTTCCTTGCGGCCTGCACGCAAAACGCCCACATGCCATCCCGGAAACCACTCTGACTGCAATGGCAGTGCCATTGATTCATCGGCTGTTAAATCTGCAGGTCTGTACCACAGGGCATATTCGGAACCTTTCTCGGACAGGCGCGCCTCTTGAACTGTTTCCAGTAGTCCGGCGTAGTGTGCATTAACCCGGGTTGCCAGCACTTCGGCAAAAATTGCATGGAGTCTGGTATCGTACACCGTATCGCCGATGACTGGCATGCAGGCTTTGGGGGCGAGCATTCGCGCCATGCCCAGCAGCGACAGGTTGAACCGACCGGTGGCAAACAGATTCAGGTTGTCGATGCGGGAACCCTGTGCTGGTTGATATCCAGCAGGATCGCTGTAGCCGTGCAAAATATCGACCAGTTCGTATAAATTCGAGAAATTGTGTGCCGAATACGCCGGTGATTCGGAGTAAAATCCATCGAAGTGATACCGGGTATCCATTGTTCGATGAAAACCCGCCAGCGCATGGCGCACCCGTTCTGGCTGCTCTATAAGTACGCCGACTGCTGCGCTGAGCACAAAAACGGCAACCCCTTTGTTGCTCACGGAATTCCAGTGTTCCATATCTGTGCATCCGGCCAGGATCAAATTCTGGAGAATGTCTGATTCACGATCCAGCACTCGGCGTCCGTCGGGATACACCGCGTTGCGGATTAAGTCAAACGCCAGAGTCATCTCCAGAAGCGGCCCGATGTCGCTGCCTTTGCCGTGCGGGCTGATGCGCCCCGCTCCCCAGAATCCGTTGAACAACGTGGAATGGTCGGTTTCCTGATTCAACCCATAAGCATTGCGCACCACGTCTTTTGAAAAGCGCCCGCCGCGCGGCCCTCCCTGGGATTCTGCTTCTCCCATATTTTTTGCCACATCTGGCGGTGTCCAGTCTGCCACACTGCCATCGTAGGAGTGGTACAAATATCCCGGATACACTTGTGCAAACCGCTGCAAAATCCACGCGGCCCGCTCGGCATAGGCCACTTTTTGGGTGAGGGCGTACAACTGAGCCAGCGGGCGCAACTGCCCATAGGCCCAGCGCACCCGCCCAAAACGCGCCATTCCGCTGAAGCTCGTCATGACAGGCCGGTCGCCCAGCCACTTCAGCGCATACTGGTGATCTTCCGGGTGTGCCCGCTCCCCTTCGGTCTGGTAATATGCAAATGTTTGCCCCATTTGGGGGCAGGTGAGCAGGCCCGTTTCCGGGTAATGATCGTTGGGGTACACTGTGCCGCATCGGACGCATTCGATCTGGTCTGGAGATTCCACATGCCACTCAAACAGCCCTGTTTCTCCCATTACTGATTTTGTGCCCACACACGCCGGACAGTTTTGCCCGTAAAAGCTACCTGGCGTTAATTCGGGAATAAAGTTTGCAAAAAACGTGCGATCCTGCGCCATGGCGTATGCCACATGGCGTTCCATATTCTGCGCGATTTCCCGGGCCCACGAATACTGCGCCAGGTTCTGGCGGGCATTCTCAATGTTGCGCATCTTGTAAAGTGTGCGCGGTTGTGTGGCAATTACGGTGTTTTTTGTCATTCCAAACGCTCCTTGTATCGATATCTGCAGGCTGTGAAGAAAACTGGCGAAATCCACAAAATCGCATTACATTATACGTATATTCCAATTTTTTTACTGACTGTATTTTCATAGAAAGGATCGATAGATGCGCCTTGCAACCATTGGCAATGCACAGGTTTCGGGTTTGTGCATCGGCGGCAATCCGTTTAGCGGGTTTTCGCACCAGACCAAAGAACGCAGCAAAGAAATGATCGATTTTTACACGCCCAATCAGATCAAAGCCACCTGGCGTCAGGCCGAAGAACTGGGCATTAACACATTTTTTGGGCGCACCGACGATCATATCATGGGTTTGCTCAAAGAATACTGGGACGAAGGCGGCAGCATTCAGTGGTTTGCCCAGGTTTGTATTGAACGTGGTGATCCCAATGCCTGGCGCAAATGGCTCAATGCCTCTATTGATCTGGGTGCTACAGGCACGTATATTCACGGCGGTGTGGTCGATAACTGGCATGCCAATGGCATGTTTGACAATTTCCACGAATCGCTATCCACGAT
>CAXNEV010000277.1:0-5567 GCA_964200925.1 Candidatus Latescibacterota bacterium
TCTCTATCTGGAATTCAGCACCCGTGATGAATCGTTGGGGGCACTTATTGTACCCATTGTGGTCATTTTGCATTTTCTGTCGCTCATCGAGTTGATCGGCACAACAGAATGGGTTCCTGTCACCTATCGCGCAGGCTGGTTTCGGCTCCATGTGCTTACCTATGTGCTGGCCTATGCCGCATTTGCCATTTCCTGTGTCAGTTCTATTATGTACATCATGCTGTTGGGCGAAATTCAAGCCAAACACCTGGGGTTTTTTTACAATCGATTGCCGTCCCTGGAGGTTTTAAACCAGATCAACAATAGGGCTGCGACATTTGGTTTTATTTTTTTAATGGGCGGCATGGTGGCCAGCACCGTTTGGGCCTATCAGGAACTTGCCCATCCCTGGGTGTGGGGAGACCCCGCTTTTTTGCCCATTCTGGTCACCTGTGTGATTTATGCCGGGCATTTGTCTTTCCGCTGGTTGGCTGGTTGGCAGGGCAAACGGTCGGCCTTTTTGTCGATAGCCGGGTTCACGTTGGTCATTTTTGCCTTTCCTGTGGTGGGTGTATTGTTTTCGGGGCAGCACCCGTTGGGGCAATAAAAGATGGCCATCCTTTATCCGGTGTTTCTCAATTTGAGCAACAAGCGTTGCCTTGTTGCAGGGGGTGGGCTGGTTGGAGAGCGGAAAGTACTTGGATTGTTAGAAGCAGAAGCACAGGTGGTGCTTGTTTCCCCCGATATGACACAAGGGCTTCGAGATTTGTTTGAAAAAGGGCAGATTGTCTGGATTGCTCGAAAATTTTTGCCAGTCGATTTAATCGATTGTTTTTTGGCCATTGCCGCAACCAATTACCCCCATGTCAATGTCGAAATTGTATCCGAAGCAAAAAAAAGGGGTCTTCTGTTTTGTGGTGTTGACAGCGATTCACAGGGCAATTTTTTGGTGCCATCTGTTGTTCGCAGAGGGGATTTGCAACTGGCCATATCCACAGGTGGGGCAAGTCCGGCTTATTCGCGGCTTATTCGCGAAGATTTGGAACAGATGTTTGGTGAAGAACACGCTTTATTTCTTGTCCATCTCAAAAAATGGCGCAAGCAGGTGATGAAGCAATTTCCAGATGACAGAGAACGGCGAAGAAAAATTTGGCAAACAATCGTTAATCGCGAAGTGCTTGCACTTGTGGCTGCTGGGCACTGGGATCAAATAGAGGAGCGGGTTTCGGCATGTCTATCGTTGTCATCGGCCTGAGTCATCGCACCGCATCTGTTGAAATACGCGACGGGGTGGCGGTATTGCCCAAGGCCCAGGAAGGTGTTTTACAGGATTTAATCTTGTTGCCATCGGTGTCCGAGTGTGCCCTGTTATCAACTTGTAACCGCACAGAAATTTATGTGGTGACACCCGATATTCGCCTGGCCAGCGACCATGTTTTATCAGTGGTTTGTAAGCGCAGTCAATTGGAAATAAATTTGTTGCGCCCCCATGTTTTTATGCACCAGGAGTCCGAGGCGGTTCGCCATTTGTTTGAAGTGGCTTCGGGTTTGGATTCCATGGTGATGGGAGAACCGCAAATTGCCGGGCAGGTCAAAGATGCCGGGGCTCTGGCTCTGGAAACAGCGACGAGCAAAACCATTTTGAACCGGTTGTTTCGATCTGCAACAGAAGCATCAAAACGCGCTCGAACCGAAACCGAAATTGGCATCGGGGCTGTTTCGGTCAGTTTTGCTGCCGTTGAATTGGCCAAAAAAATCCTGGGCAAACTCGATGGACAAACCGCGTTTGTTCTTGGTGCAGGTGAAATGAGCGAGTTGACGGCTTTGCATCTCAAAGAAAATGGCGTCAAAGCTCTTGTTGTGGCCAGTCGCACATTGGAGCGAGCACAAGATTTGGCCGACCGCGTGCAGGGACGGGCCATTGCCTGGGAAGAAGCCATGTCCGATTTGTACAGAGCCGATGTCATTATCAGTTCTACCAGCGCTGAAAATTATGTCTTAAAACGCGAGGCGGTTGCACTGGCCATGCAACGGCGCAAAAATCGGTCTATGTTCCTCATCGACATTGCCATGCCGCGAGATATTGATCCAGAAGTGGGCAGTTTGTACAATGTGTTTCTCTACGATTTGGACGATCTGGAATCTGTGGTTGGGGCCAATATTGCAAAGCGCAAACACGAAGCAGACAAAGTGCGTCAAATATTGGATGAAGAAGTTCGCACATTTATTGCCTGGCTTCATTCGTTGGATGTTGTGCCCGTCATTGTCGCTTTGCGCCAGCATTTTCAGAGTTTTATGAAGAGTGAATTGGAACATGCCAAATTGGCCGATTTAACCGAAGAACAGCGGGCTCTGGTTGAAAATCTGGTGCGGCGCTACATGAACAAGTTGCTGCACAAACCCGTGACTCGCCTCAAAGAAGCCGCCGAAGCCGAAGATGGGGTGGCTTATGTTGAGGCCCTAAATTATTTGTTTGATCTCTCGGAGGTATCAGAAGAAGACCCTTCTGATACCTCTTTTCAAGAGGTGCGTTCATGAAGGCCAACAGGGTGGTAATTGGCACAAGGGGCAGTCAGTTGGCCATGTGGCAGGCCCACTGGGCGCAGGCCGAATTAAAGCGCCATTTCAAGGAACTTGCCGTTGACATTGAAGTCATCAAAACGCAGGGAGACCGGCTTTCAGAAGTGCCTCTGTCGCAAATGGGGGGCAAAGAAGTCTGGACCAAAGAAATCGAAGCAGCTCTTTTAGAAGGGCACATCGATCTGGCTGTTCACAGTTTAAAAGATTTGCCCACGCAATTACCTTCTGGGCTCAGGCTGGGTGCGATTAGTGCGCGTGAAGATGTGCGCGATGTTTTGATTGGCCAAACATTTGATTGTTTGAAGGAAGGGGCGCATATTGGCACCAGCAGTTTGAGGCGGCAAGCGCAGATTTTACATCTGCGACCTGATTTGCACATTGAAGCGATTCGTGGCAATGTGGATACGCGGTTGCGCAAATTAAACACAGAAGGGTTTGATGCCATTGTTCTGGCATCGGCGGGTTTAAGGCGGTTGGGTTTGACTGTCCATATTTCAGAATACCTCGATCCGGAACATTTTTTACCCGCACCCGGCCAGGCGGCTTTGGGCATTGAAATTCGGGATCACAATGAGCCTGTTATGGGCCTGATCACTGTCCTGAATGACGAAAATGCCAACCGGGCTGTCACCGCAGAACGGGCCATGCTTGCGGCTTTGGGTGGCGGCTGCCGGGTGCCCATTGGGGGCTTGGCTGTTTGTCAAAAGGGCAAACTCATTCTAACCGGGATGGTGGCTATGCCCGATGGCAGCCGGCTTTTGCGAGAATCGCTCATGGGCAACCAAGCCGATCCCGCTGAACTGGGAATGCGCGTAGCGGAAAAATTGCACCAACAAGGGGCCGAAGACATTCTGAAAACATTAACAGACAATTGATGGGCCGCAAACAAGTTGGATTTTGGGGAACAGATGGAAAAAGGATGTGTTTATCTGGTGGGAGCCGGGCCTGGCGATCCAAATTTAATCACTGTGAAAGGTTTGCAATGTTTGGTTCAAGCCGACGTGATTTTGTACGATGGATTGGCCAATCCAGACCTGTTGAAGCATGCCCGTAAGGGATGCCAATGTATCAATGTTGAAAAACGACCGGGTCTTCACCGCGTACAACAGGATGAGATCAACAACTTGATGGTTGATCATGCAAAGGTCGGCCGTTGTGTGGTGCGGTTAAAAGGAGGTGACCCCATTGTATTTGGCAGAGGGGGTGAAGAAGCCGAGGTTTTATACAGGGCGAGAATCCCCTTTGAAATCGTTCCGGGTATAACCAGTGCTATTGCCGCCCCCGCTTATGCCGGGATTCCCGTAACAAACCGTGGCATGTCAACCCATGTCACCATTGTGACCGGTACAACTGCCACTCTGGATGGTTCTGCAGGAGTCGATTGGGAAGGGCTTGCTCGTGCAGGAGGAACCCTGTTGATATTAATGGGCACGCGCCACCGCGCTGAAATTGCAAAGCGGTTAATCAACGGAGGGCGTTTGGCAGAAACGCCAGTGTCAATTGTGCAAAACGGAACCCTTTCCACCCAAAAAACCGTTAGAACCACCTTGGAAAAATTGGGAGAAGTGGTTATCAGCAACCCCGCTGTTATCGTGGTTGGCGCAGTGGCTTCCATGGATCTCAACTGGTTTGAGTCCAAACCGTTATTTGGGCGCACCATTGCTGTGACGCGGGCCAGAACACAAGCCAGCAATTTGGCGACTGCATTTGCCAACTTGGGTGCGACTGTTTTGGAGGTACCCACTCTTGAGTTTGCAGATCCCGATTCATGGGATTCAGTTGATGCCGCAATTGGCCATATCCATACATTTGACTGGGTGGTGTTTACCAGTGCCAACGGGGTTGAACGGTTTTTAATGCGAATATTTGAATTGGGGCTTGATGTGCGCGTGTTTCATGGCGTGAAACTGGCAACCATCGGAAAGGCCACAACAGAAAAGGTGGAAACCTATCATTTGACTGTAGCTTTAGAAGCCAAACAGCGCGTTTCAGAAGGGCTTGTTTGCGCTTTTGAAGAAGCAGGTCAGGTGATTGGCAAACGCTTCTTGATTCCCAAACCGGAGATTTCTCGCGATGTATTGCCAAAAAAATTGCGAGAACTGGGTGGCACCGTTGAAGAAGTGGTGGTTTATCGCACAGTAAAACCCACTCAATTGCCAGGGCATTTTCTGGATGCTATAAATGCCAATCAGATAGATCTGTTAACTTTTACAAGCTCTGCAACCGTGCACAATCTCGTTTCACTTTTAAGCCCCGATCATCTGGAGCAAATAAAAAAAAATGCGAAGGTAGCCTGTATGGGTCCCATTACTGCTGAAAGTGCAAATACACATGGGTTTCAGGTGGTTGCTCAATTGGAAGAAAATGATATTTCTATAGAAAGCCTAATTGAGGCTGTCAAAACCTTTTTTTCATAATCACCACATGTCGAAACAGGGATTTTTAATATTGAGAAAGTCTTTTGTCATATTTTTGTGACAAAAATGTAACAAAAACGCGGTTGACACTTGTTGTCTGAAGCCGTAAATTTTATAGTAATATTAATTTGTATTATGGATACAGCCCATTGTTGCCGATAATTTAAGATATAGCAACTTCAGGGTAACTCTTCTCTTTTGACTCAGGAGGTTGTGATGATGAAACGATTTGCAATGGCCGTTTGCTTCAGCTTTGCACTATCAGTTTCGACATTTGCCGGGCAGTTAACGCAGGGTTTGGAGATCAACGGGGGCGAAAACAGTTTTGCGGCGCTTCAGTTAAAACGCGTACAGACAGAGCACCCAGAAGATGGGTTAATCAAATTGCAGGTTTCCCTGACACAGGCACAAAAACTCAAAGGGTATGGGTTTGTGCTGCAATATGATCAGGCCAAATACGAGTTTGTCGAGGCCAAAGAATTAAAAAACAATTTGCTTGAAACAGGCACTGGGCAACCCACGCTGTTTTTGGCTTCCAACAAGACCCCTGGTCAGGTGGCCATTGGCTCCATGAAAATTGACGGTCAATCG
>CAXNEV010000278.1:0-5557 GCA_964200925.1 Candidatus Latescibacterota bacterium
TTTGATGCCGCTGAGGCATTGGTCACTGGAGTGTGTGTGACCACTCAAAATGCCGATGCCAATGTTGCTGTGATACCTGTATCAGATGCCCGTTTGACCGTTCAGGTTGTCAAAGGTCTGAATGATCCGGTGCAAGGCTGGGCCAATAGCCCGTGGCGACCGGTGCCCACGGCTGTTTATTCTGTTGCCGGAAAGACAACAACCTGGCTGGCTTATGCAATCTGTCCAACACCGGCAGAAAAATCGGTGCCTGTTGTGTCTGTGAATCGGATTGCCGGTGGGGCCGATGGTGATGAAACGCTGGCACTTGACGTGTGTTTTGTGGATGGACGAAAGGATATTGCGCTGTTTTCCCATCGATCTGGACAGTCCTTCATTTCTGGTGAATTTGAAACCAATGCCGAAGCCGCGGTGGTTCGGTTAAAAGCAGATGGAACTGTGGATCGCGCGTTTCAAACGGGGGGGGCGTTCATTCGGCGGGGTGGAAAATCTGTTTTGGAAGATTAATTTTGAGCAACGTCGGTAAATGAAAACGTTGTGCTGGTTCCCGAGGCATTAAACCAGCCCGTAAAAAAGTGGTGTGACAACACCTTTGCCGGACTTATCTTAGGGATCGTTCAATTTGAACGATCCCGTTTGTTTTGGTATCACAGGGATCAGAATGGAAAGAGGTTATATTTTTTAAATTCTGAGTTCTGCATTCATGGGGGTGTCAGGGAGAGGGGGAACGATGACCCAGTTACCAGAAACCATTTTGCAATTTGGCGGCGGCAATTTTCTTCGGGCGTTTTTTGATGTGTTTGTTCACGAGGCCAATGAAATCGGTCAGGCGGTTGGGGGTGTGGTGGTGGTGCAGTCCACCAACAGCAATCGGGCGACTGCGCTCAATGCACAACAAGGGTGTTATCATGTTGTGACGCGAGGGTTGGTGAATGGCAACCCTGTTGACGAGGTGAAGGCCATTGCCAGTGTGTCGCGCGGGCTTGTTGCCGCAACCGATTGGGCCTCTGTGCTTACTGTGGCGCGTTCACCTGATTTGCGTTTGATCGTGTCCAATGTGACCGAAGCGGGTTATGTGCTAAATGAGAAGGATCGGTTGGATGGGCTGGCACCGGTTTCTTTTCCGGCAAAATTGCTTTGTGTGTTGAAGGCCCGGTTTGAGGCAAACAGACCGGGTGTGACGATTTTGCCGTGTGAATTGATGGATAACAATGCAACCCGTTTGCAGGATCTTGTGCTGCAACAAGCAGACCAATGGGGCATGTCTGGTAAATTTTTGCACTGGATGAAAACGGAAGTTTTCTGGCTCAACACACTGGTAGATCGCATTGTGAGTGGAAAACCATCGGATCATCCATTGCTGGCACACGATGGGTTGTTGACCGTGGCCGAACCTTTTTCTCTGTGGGTGATTGAAGGGGTGGGCAAAACGCGCGATTTGTTTTCACACCCGGCAATAACGGTGGTGTCCGATGCTCAGCCCTATTCTTTGCGCAAGGTGCGCATTTTAAATGGGGCACACTCCGGGCTGGTGTGCAAGGCACTGCCACTGGGTTTTGAAACCGTGCGACAAGCGGTGGAAAATCAAAATATTGGTGAATGGTTGCACCGGGTGCTGTTTGAAGAAATCGTGCCCACAGTACAGGATCGGGTGCAGAATGCCAAAGGATTTGCCGAACAAACGCTGGAGCGGTTTGCCAACCCGTTTTTGGCCCATCGACTGGCAGATATCGCTTTGCACCATGAAACAAAAGTGGCTGTGCGATTGCTTCCGACCTATCGGGAATATTGCGAACGGTTTGGCAAAAAACCGTCTTTGTTAAAAGAAATTTTGACTGATTATCTGGAGCAATAAGAGATGAAAACGATTGTGCTTGTAAAACCAGAACAGTTTTTGAGAACCGATACTTCAGAAGCGTCAAAACCCGGGCCGGGTGAGGCACTGGTTTCCGTACAGAATGTGGGGATCTGCGGTACCGATTTACACGCGTATCGCGGCCGACAGCCCTTTTTTTCATATCCGCGCATTTTGGGGCATGAACTGGGTGTGGAAGTGTTATCGGTGGGTGAAGGGGTGGAGGCGGTAAACCCAGGTGATCATTGTGCGGTAGAACCCTATTTGAATTGCGGAACGTGCATGGCCTGTCGAAATGGAAAGGGCAATTGTTGTGAAAGTTTGAAAGTTCTGGGGGTGCATGTGGATGGGGGCATGCGCGAGCGCATTGTGGTGCCTGCACATAAATTGCATGGGTCTAAAAAGTTAGGGCTGGATCAGTTGGCGCTGGTGGAAACGCTGGGCATTGGCGCACACGCGGTGGATCGGGCGCAGTTGCAAAAAGGGGAAAACATTCTGGTGATTGGGGCCGGGCCAATTGGGTTGTCGGTAATTCAATTTGCCCAGGTGATGGGGGTGAACATCACCCTGCTGGAGTTGAATGCCAATCGTTTGGCTTTTGCAAAGTCGCATTTTGAAATTGCCCATACCATTTCAAAATTGGAAAATGTTGAAGAGCAGTTGCGCGGGTTGTTGGTTGGCGATTTGCCAACCGTGGTTTTTGATGCCACAGGCAATGTGTCATCGATGCACAGCGCATTTCGCCTCATGGCCAATGGTGGCAAACTCATTTTTGTGGGATTGGTGCAGGCAGATATCACGTTTCACGATCCAGAGTTTCACCGGCGAGAGACAACGTTGCTGGCTTCGCGCAATTCGCGGTCGGATGATTTTAAACGGATTATTCATTTGATGGAAACAGGGCAGGTGGATACCAGGCCGTGGATCACACACCGCGTGGGTTTTGAGGTTTTGATCGATGTGTTTCCGTTGTGGTTACAACCCGAGCAAGGTGTGGTGAAAGCAATGATGGAAATGTGAGTGGAAGCAAGATACGGTAGAACGTGCAAACGCATCAGGAGGGAGATATGGCATTTGAGGTTTATGATTTTCGAAAAGACATTCGCAATGTGCTGGTGACGCCTGAAATTCGCGCGCGGTTTTTGCAAATTGATGTGGGCAAAATCAGCGGTGGCCCCAGGCCAGGGCAGGGCCATTCACACGATTTGGGACACGAGGTGTTTTTGATTTTGCAGGGCAAGGCCGAGTTTGAAATTGACGGGGATACCCGCGTTGTAGGCCCTGGGCAAATGTGTGTGGCCCTTGTGGATGAAGTTCACACGGTGCGCAATGTGGGGGATGAACCCGTGATTATGTATTTGTCGGTGACGCCGCATATACAGCCCACACACACGTTCTGGACAAATGAAGGTGAAAAAGCCCCGCCGAAATTCAATCCATTTAAGACGTATGATGTGCCCCCTGACAATGAAACGCCAATCGCCAATCTGGTCGAACAACAGACCAAAGCTGTTGAGGCTTTGCAAACATCTGTGGATCATGCCAGCCATGTGCAGAAAGAACAACTGAACATTTTTAAAAACAGCATGGAAGATGGCAATCCCGATGCGGCTTTAAAAGCGCGCGATGATATGTGGGCGGCGCTGTATCCGATGTTTCAACAGGTGTTTGCCCTGGCAAATGTGTGGAACACACTGACCTATCGCACAGCAGAACCAGAATTTCAAGCTGAGAGGACTGCACGATGAAGCGCGTGAAAATCGGTTTGATCGGTTGTGGGGCGATTGCCCAGGTGCAACACATGCCCAATTTGATGGAATTGCAGGATTTGTTTGAGGTGACGTGTGTGTGTGATATTTCGGGCAAAACAGCAGAATATGTGGCGTCGCATTTTCATGTGCCAAAGTTTGTGACCGATTATCGCGATTTGATACAGGGTGATGTTGATGCCCTGTTGCACTGTGCCGGAGGTTACAAACCCGATGTCGTGGTGGCCGGTTTTGAAGCCGGAAAACATGTGTTTGTTGAAAAGCCAATGTGTGCCTCACTTGAAGATGCCGATCGGATGATTGCGGCACAAAAAAAATCGGGCAAGGTGGGGCAGGTGGGATATATGAAGGTGTTTGACCCGGCTTTTATTGTGGCCCATCGCGAAGTGCAAATGATGGCCGATATCCAGTTTGTGCAGGTGAATCATTTGCATCCCGACAATGCCCTGCATCTGGCGCAATTTGATGTGCGGCATTTTGATGATGTGCCGCGTGATATTGTGGCAGCAGAAAACGAAAAAAATGTCAGGGCAAGAATACAGGCCATTGGTGAGGTGAATATATCTGTGCAGCGGGCTTTTGGCGTGTTGTCGGGCAGTATGATTCACGATATTTATGGCATGCGCATGATGCTGGGAATGCCAAAACAAGTGGTGAATACCGAGATCTGGCGCGAGGGCCGTGCCATTACTTATACACTGGAATATCCGGGGGGGCACCGGTGTGTGGCAAGCTGGGTTGATCTGGTCAATTTGTGGGATTTTAAAGAGACCATAGAAGTATATGGCGACAAGAAGCGGGTGATTTTATCCTATCCAACGGGTTTTTCTCGCGGGCAGTTGTCCTGCGTTTCCATTCAGGGCATAGATGTTCATGGCACCACCTATCGCACAGAACCGGCGATAGATTGGGACAATGCCTTTGTGCAAGAATTAAAGCATTTTTATGATTGTATCACCCATGGAGCCGAGTGCCGGGCTTCGGTGGTTTCGGCACGAGATGATATTTCATTGATTATTGACATGATCAAGCGTTATGAAGGATAAATTATGGACTATACCAATTTTGGGCAGGCCGGGGTGAAGGTGAGTCGGGTGGCACTGGGGATGGGATTGCGCGGGCAGAAAGATGAAGGGGTGGCACAACGTCTGGTGGAAACAGCCATTGACAGAGGCATCAATTTGCTCGATTGTGCCAATATCTATGGTCCTATGGATGACCGGGCCAATATTGGGCGGTCCGAGGTGGTGCTGGGCAAGGCCATTGCGGGCAAACGCGATCATGTGGTGATCACATCAAAGGTTCATGCCGCTGTGGGCAACGGGCCAAATGATCAGGGTTTGTCGCGGTATCATATTATGCGAGAGATTGAAGGAACTCTGAGGCGCATTGGGACAGATCATGTGGATGTGTATTTGGCACACGGGTATGATGCAACAACACCACTGGAAGAGACGGTGCGAGCATTTGACGATGTGGTGCGAACTGGCAAGGCCCGTTATGTGGGGTGTTGCAATTACACAGCCTGGCAGGTGTGCCGCGCGCTTTGGGAAGCCGATGTGTTGCATGCCAATGCGTATATGTGCGTTCAAAATCCGTACAGTATGCTGAATCGCAGGCTGGAGTCGGAAATGTTTGGGCTGGTGCGCGATCGCAAATTGGGGGTGATGGTCTATAGCCCACTGGCCGTTGGGTTGCTCAGTGGTGCTTATAAACCCGGTCAACCCCCACCCGAAGGCACGCTGTGGGCCACACGGCGAAAAGACCGTTTTGGAAACACGATGCAGGGTATGGTAGCCGATGTGGTAACCGCAATACATCAGGCGGCCGATGAATTGGGCAAAACCCCGGCGCAGGTGGCCATTGCGTGGGTGTTGTCGCATGAAGAAGTGACCTGTGCCATCAGCGGGGCAGATAATATTGAACAATTACA
>CAXNEV010000279.1:0-5525 GCA_964200925.1 Candidatus Latescibacterota bacterium
CCCGGATGTGATACCAGGCGCATACTCGACAGCGACGTCACGCTTTTGCCACAGCCCGAATCGCCCACCAGCCCCAGGGTTTCTCCAGAATGGATATGAAAAGATATCCCGTCAACGGCAAGGGCTGTGCCCCTATCGGTCTGGAAATGCGTTTTAAGATCCTCAACCCATAAGAGCGGTTCAGACATAACAATACCCGTGTATGACTCCTGTGGGGTGCTGAACGTTCCCAATTTTTTTGCATGCGGGCATTAAAAGAGCGGCAACTGGAGCTTGAGCCAATCTTGCAGCAAAAAACCCACCCGCCCAATAAGAAGTGAAAGGCGAGCCATGATGGTATAACCAAAGGATGCACCAAATGAAATCATGAGGAACCAGATGCCAATTTTGGAAGAAATGCCCACTGCACCGGTGTGTTCAACAGAATAAAAGAAATAGACAAGAACCGTGACCACGCCGACCAAAATAACGAACAGGTTAAACCCTTCGGCACTGGCAGAAAGAGATTGCATGGACGGTTCAATTTGCGCCAGCAAATTGGCGGCAATGGTGCGCGGAATGGCCAAACCCGATCCCAATCCGACCACAAAAGCAAAAGAAATGCGGCTGAGCCAGCTGATGGTGGGTGAAGCCAACTGGGTGAGCATGCACAAACCGAGGATGGCCGGTAGCATGCGCACCAGATCAACAGGGGTGTCATTGAGGCCAAAAATGGGATTCAGCACATCGGCCAGCACAGCGGTGTACCAAACCTGATCCAGCGTGTAAGCGGCTGCAACACCGACATAGAGGTTTTCGGCAAATTTAAACAACGGATTGTCTTTATACAAAAAACTATAGAGTGATAGTGTGATGCCAACGGCGATGATGATGCCAAACCCGTCCCAATTGGCAGCCAGTTTTCCCGAAGACAGCAGGTAGGCATTGAGGATGACAAACAGGCATAGAAAGACAAAAAAGAACAGTTTGTCCCGATTCATCATGCCCCCCCTTTCTGGCGTCCGTGCAGGAAATACATCACATTGCCCAAAATGATAAAGAGGATGATGATCAGGTGTACAATAGATTGAGGACGCATCCCTTCAGTGGCCGTGCCCGGTGTTTTAATCAGCACTTCATATTCTGCCGCACCGGCCAACCCGCCCATGAGGCCATTCATTTGTCCCGACTGGAGGTAGGGAAACTGATCGGGGGCCATAACGGCCGTACAACCAAGCCCAAATTTGAATTTGTAGCGTTCCTGGCCAAAGGGAATCCATGCACCGTCGGGTGTGTTGCCCGCCGCCAGGCACAGCACATAATCAAAATCTTTCAAACCCTTAATATTGCGTGTCACAGCCAGTTCCGTGGTTCTGTTGCCCTGCAAATCCTGGGCAAAAGCATCGTGAAAGTTGCGCCCCATGTTGAGGATCAGCGTGGTATAACCCGGTTTGAAACCGAGAAAGACATAATCGGTGCCATATTGTGCACCAAACTCCTTTGAAACCGTATCAAAAGCCAATTGGGCAAGGCCCACACCTGTTGGCCAAAGGCACATGCCAACCACTTTAACTTTTTTGTTAAAACAGTGACGCAACACCGACAGCGCCATCGGTTGCACTTCGGGCATGGACCCAGGGCCATAGTCGAAGGAGATGAGAACGGTGCCATTTTTAGCCGCAATCTCTTCGATGGTATCGTAGATGGATTGCACCGTAGATGTGGGTTTGATGGGCAGAGGAAATTCGGTAAGAGATGGAATGATAACACCCAGTGCCACAAAAACAAAAATGATGCGACGGTCGATGTTGAGCAAAAAATCTTTCACGATTCACCTCCGCCCAGATAAGCGCGTTCAATGCCAAAAATGATGCGCAAGGATGTGGCCACAGCCCCCAAACTGACACCGAGCAAAATGCCGCGTTTGGCGGCCAGGTTTGGCACGGCCATCAGCCATTGCGCCGCCCAGGGTATCCAGTCGGAAATCAAGGCCCCAATGGGCACGCGACCAATCATGACGATCATGGCCGAAACGAGCAAAATGGCGGCTTCAGGTGTTCGGGCACGAAAGGTCCGGTAAGCGGCAGAAGCAATAAAAAATGCCAGAATAGAAAACATGGTGCCATCGGCAGGCACCTGAACGTTGTTATACATCCAGACAAAGGGATCTGTGTCGGCACTGGATTTGGCAACAAATGGCCCCAATCCATTGTTAAAAAGGGACAGGAAAAACATGATGGCAAA
The DNA here is from genome assembly GCA_964200925.1 of Candidatus Latescibacterota bacterium. Lineage (GTDB taxonomy): Bacteria > Latescibacterota > UBA2968 > UBA2968 > UBA2968 > CAXNEV01. Next base: position 2,224 of record CAXNEV010000279.1, read on the forward strand.
ACCCAAAAACACAAGCGAGCTATATCCCCATCCGGCCTGCTGACGGCGAACGCGGCTCCAGTGAAGCCGCATCAGGCTATAAAGCCCCAAAAGCATGGCAAATGCAGCCACAATGCGGTCCCACTTGGCCAGTTCGTTTTCAAGATCCTGGGCGGCATTGTGCGGAATATAATAAATGGCAATGCCGATAATGCCGAGGACAAAGGCGAGTATCAAAGGCAGCGTGCGGCGCAAAAAGAGCATAAAAAAATCCTCTCAAAAAAGCCCCATCCCTGCGGGCGAATGGGCGAATCCCACCCTTCCATCCAAATTTTTTACGAGCTTTGTCGTCTATTTGTTAATACGCCGTAAAAAGATGCGTTAAAGACTGATTGCCCAGCGTGGACAACAACGTACCCATCAGCAACACCAAAAGCACAACGGCTTTGCCGATGTCTTGGCCTTTGAGACTGCCCAGCAATTTGGGTTCTCGCGCCAAATAAGCGCTGGCAGCATAGAGCTCCTCGCCCATTAACGTATAATCGCAGGTGGTAATAAAAAAGGGCAACTGGGTGTATGAATCTGTTCCGGCAATCTGGATGGCGCCAATGGATGCACCCGTTTCGGCCAGCAGAAGTGATTCGGCAAAAAAATAGCCCATCATAATATTGGCGGCCGGGCGTTCGCGCACCATCATGCCGTCAACGGCGGCGGCATAACTGAATTGTTCGGTGGCGGCCATAAAAACGATGTCTTCGTTATACGCATCGGGCCGACCGGCATTGAGGTAGGCTTCTTTAACCACTTCATGACTGACGGCCATCACCACCGCGTCGTTGTTGGCCACGCGCAAGGTCGTATTAAATTCGGCGGTGCGGCGGGCCACGCGCGACAAAATATTGACAGCGGCAATGGTCGATACACTGCCCATGCCCGTCAGGCCGTGTGTAAACAACACGGGTTTGCCCATTTCGGTGGCCCGTCCCAGGGCTTCGTCGAGGGCTTCAAGACCTGCGATGCGGCGGATAAACAGGGTGCGGCGGCGAGCCATGTAAATGGATACGAGAATGATGATGGAAAAAACTGTTCCGAGAATAAAGTTGTTGAGCTTGGTCTGGTTGAACAGGTTCCCGAAGGCCTGTGCTGGAATGGAGTTGCTGAAAAACAAATCACCCGATGGCAGTTGTGTGCCAATCTGAAAATAATAGGTTTTGCCATTTTCAATGGCCACCGTTTTTGAAGAATCGCCGGGATCGGGAAAAGCGGTAATATTAAAAAAATGATATTGCGAGGTTTCTGTGCCATGCCCAAATGTGCCAGGAGCATCAGACATCAGGTTGGTTTCAGAGGCAATTTTTTTAACCAGGTGAAATGGACCTTCGGGAAATTCTGAAAGGGCAATGTGATACAGTGTTCCCGGTGGCAAGGTATCTATGCGTTTCCACGTCACCGTGATGCTGCCCCCTGCATCATTGGGTGCATCAAAGGCTTTTACTTCTTCAGGCTGCTGAGCGCAAATGGGGATAACACACAGCAACCAAACAATACCGATGAGGATTTTGCGCATAGGCATTCTCCAAGAAGAAGGTAAACATGGAAACAGGCGCGGGTTTTATTCTTCGATGAGTTCGACATTGGCACGCGGCACAATGGCGCGTGTGCCATCTTCAAAAACAACTTCCAATACGCGTACGCGGGTTTCCGATTCAATGGTTTGCAATTCGGCAGGCAGAGAAACCACTTTGCCCACGCGCCCAAAATAGGGCACGCGAATGACGCGCAACAATGCACCTTCCGATAGGCCTAAATGGGCATTTTTTTCAATTTTTTGCGTGTCTGTTTCTGAATTGGGAATAATGATTTCAGGGCGTTGTACGCCGGCGCGAATTTGTGTGGCTCCCGATATCGAGGCGTCTTTGCCAGAGTTTTCGCTGAGTATGCCAAAGGTTTTGAGGGCCATGTCAATGGTTCCAAATCCTTCGGTGACAATCACGGTAATGCCAATATTTTCGGTGCCGGTAATCGCGACACCCAGGTCATAACCGAGCAGCGTGCGCAAATCGGCATCCCGAATTCCCCCGCCAATAATGCCAGAAGCACCCACGTCGCGGGCCTTCTGGATAACATCAAAAGTGATCAGGCTGCCACCAACAATGATTTTGTTTTTGCAAGAATCATCTATTTGATGGGGCAGCAACACGTCGCTGGCACTTTTGGCCAGCATGCACAAGGTGCCACAGGTTTCGCCACCAACGCCAAAAATACCCTGCACAAATGCCCCGGTGGTTTCAATCACGACACCTTCTTGCGGAATGACCTCAATCACCTGCCCATCGATATAAGCCTGCACTTCAACAGGGCGGGGCGGTTCGCGCAAAATGACCTGTCCGGTCACTTTGGAAATGCTTTCCAATGTACCGGTAATGGGCGATGGCACACTGGTTTTAAACCATTTAACAAGGGGTTTTGTTTCGGCAATGGGTTCGCCTTTGACAACCGCGTCGCCCTCTTTTTTGAGCATATAACTGGGCAATTCAGACGGTGAACAGCTCAGGGTGTTCACCAGATTGAGCGTGGTCACATGGCCAGGCAAATTGGTGTGGGCCACAACCTGATCTCGCAAAACAGCATCGCCTTGTTTTACCAGCACATTGCCTTTCAGAGGCAATTGCCGCCGCCGCTGCAAGCTGGTGTGGCGCGTCACGCGCAAGCCCGGTGTGTAGGCGCGTGTCATAATTAAACCCAGCAGGCCAACCAGTTTTGACAAATTTCCAGATGTTGCCTGAACAAAGGCCATCCCCATGCCCGTTTCGGGGTGGCGCACAACTCTGGCTTTAAGCGCAAAAGCCTCTATGCCAAGATTCGGTGCCGGACGCAACACGAGATCGCATTCTGTGCCTTTGGGCAATTGTGTCGAGGATTCAACCTGAAGTCCACCCTGGCTGATGTCGCGGCTTTCAACAACAAAACTGTGTTGTGATCCCGATATGATTTCGACGCCCATTTTAAAGGCGATCCGGGCATAGGATCGATTTTCCATGGTATTCCTTTTGATGGGCTACACGTCATTTTCGTTTGGCAAAGCCATAACAAAGGCAGCGATGAAGATATGTCGTAAATGAGGATTAGAAAAGCAATTTTTAAAACAAAAAAACGGATGGGGCTGGAGGCTGCATGAAAGGGCAACCAGCACCCAGTCTCCAGTACCCAGCCTCATGGTTTATAGGGATACAGATTCAAAACCTGATTCCACTTTAAGATTTGCAAAACGCGTTCGGCCTGGTTGTCAGGCAACACAATGGGGCGGCCGCGACCATCGAGAA
>CAXNEV010000280.1:0-5522 GCA_964200925.1 Candidatus Latescibacterota bacterium
CGTCGGTGGAGCGAATAAGCCCCATATCTTCAAGGGCCACATAAATGTGATTGCTGTTGTCGGGGGCATAGGCAATGTCAATGGCCTTTTCTGCCGCAAACAACATGGGCACTTCTGACCAGGATTGCCCGCCATCATCAGAGGCAAAAAGCCCGGACGGGGTGCCTTTGAACAGGTGCCGGGCATTTTGCGGATCAACGGCTAACGACAGAGTTTGCTCTGGGGAAGCACCCAATAAAAAGGGATGGTGCAGCAACAAACCGGAAAGGGCCAAAACGATGAGAAAAATCAAGGCCACCAGGCCCGTATAACGATGAATTTTGCGAAACACAGCAATATCCTTATTGCAAAGCTTTATGGCGAATCGTGTTGCAGGTTCGCGATCTCGATGACGGTGAGCACTTTTTTGACACCGGCATTAAGGGCTCTGACCGACAGGGTTGCACCCGTAATGCCGATGATGTCGCGGTTGAGGCGAATGGGATGTTGGGCTTTTTTGCCGTTGTATTGCGATAAAAACCGCTGGCGGCGCACCTCGTCACCACGCGATTCGCGATAAATCATGACCCAAACCCCATCGACCTGTCCCACAATATCCACTTTAACCAGAAAGGTAATGGGTTTGTAAAGGCCCACCTGTTCGGTGATGATGGCAAAACCGAGATGTTCCTGATTTTTGCGCGCCTGGTAGATGGTGAAATGGGGTTCTCCAAGCCGCCAACCCAGGCGTTGTTCAATTTGTTGGCGTTGGGAATCATCGGGTACCCAGTGGGTGCTCCACAGCGTATCTGCCAAAGGAAAGGCTTTTTGCAGGGCCTCGGTTTCGGTGAGATAAACCGCAATGGCTTCTGGCCCGTCGGGGCTTGCACCTGTTTGCTCGGCCTGGGCTTGTGTGATAACACTGAGAAATAGAATAAGCCCCCAATAACAAGTTTTCAAAAATACTTCACCAAGATGCATAGACAAACCAATGCCCTCAGATTTTTGACAACCCCTGTTGTGTGTTTGCCAGATGTGCGATTTATCCATTTGCAAAATTTTTCTGATTAAAAATAAGTGGCCACTGAAAAAAAGACGCGTCCGATGCCAGCACTGCGACTGCCATTGGCAGGTGTGTTATAGGTGGTGGCATAATCGAGTTTGAAGGCGGCATCTTCAACGGGCCGAAAGTTTAAGCCAATATTGAAATCCCGTTCGGAACTACCTGTTACAGATGTGTCGTAATCGATCCAGTTCCAACGGGCTATGCCAGTGAAAACAGAACCGGGCAAAAAGTGGTCGTGCAAAAAATGGATGTTGGTTTGGGCATACGCGCCCTGTTGTTTGCCGACAATCCCATCGGCAGAGGTTTTGGCATATTCGCCTTGAAATTCAAAAATGCTGCGTGACAGTTTGGTATCTATGGCCAAAATGGTGAGGCGTTTTTTGCCGGCAACATCGAATTTGCCCGTGTGAAAAGAAACCCCCAAATTCATACCCAGACGCGGGCTAAAACCCAAACGGCCCACAAGGGCTTTGTCGTTGTTGTTGTCTTGTTTTTGGCTGCCGCGGCCACTGCGGATGCGCAATTGTCCAGCCGAGTTGATCACATTGGCATTAAAACCGTTGACCAGATAGAGTTCATACGAAGCCACAGCTTTATTGGAGGGGTAAAACGTGCCAAAGATGCCCATGCCCGATTCTGACAGGGTTGATGGAATGATCTGGCGACTAACAGTGGGGCGTTCTGTTAGATCGTTAAGCGGGCTGTCGTGCAACAAATTGAAGGACCCAAGAGGGGACAAAATGACCCCTGCGCGAAAATTGAAGGCTTGGGTAAAGGAAAAATCCACGGTGGCATATTCGAGTTTGATTTCACCATCACCAGGCACTTTGCCGCCGTGTTCAAATTCAATTTCCGAAGAAACGTGCAGGCGGTCGGTTACTTCGGCATAAATGAAGGGAATAAAACGGTGCTGATCGAAGGTGTTGCCCACCCCTTCAGTCCATTTGAATTCCATGTCGATATACCCCCCCACGGCCACGTGTTTGCCCATGTTGCGAATATAGGGTTTGTCGTATTGCCCGCCGGGCAGTTCGGGGCGTTTGTCCTGTGTTTCGCCAGATAAAACGGCACACAGAGAAAAAAACAAGGTATAAAAAATCAAACGCGGGTATGACATAACAGAAAATCCTTTTTTGGGGGTGTGCTCGTTTTCAATTGGGAGTTGACATGCCCATTTGGACTTTCTATTTTGAAAACGAGTCGTGTTGTTTATGGCTTGAACCATTTGCTGCGGGCTGGCAGGCTTACAAGCGGCAGATGGTTCTTTTTTAATATTTTGACTGGCCTTAAAACGATTGTTTTGTATTTAAAACACAGGGATTGTAAATAAAACAAATGGAATGCGATTGTCAATGAAATTTTATTTTTTATTGCACAGGAAATTGTGTGATGGGTTTGATACATATAGGGACGATGAATAAGAGAAATATCCGCTGAGGTATATAAAAAAGAGTTGAAAAAACGGGCGATAGGCATATTTTATGGGTCAGAATGTGGCTGTATTTTTTTGATTTTTGTGGAGCGAATTTATGAAAAATGATCTGAAAGTTGCGGTCATTGGCGCCAGTGGTATTGGGATGCACCATGCAAGGTGGCACCATTTGTCGGGGTCTGATGTGGTTGCATTTGTCGGCACCTCTGAGGCTTCATGTCGGGCAACATCTGCCCGATTGCACCAGTATTTTGGATTTAATGGCAGGGCTTATACCGATGTCAAACAGATGCTTGATGAGGTTCAGCCCGATATTGTCGATGTGTGCAGCCCGTTTGAGCAGCATCAAAAACACGCCATCATGGCAATGGAAGCCGGTTGCCATGTGGTGTGTGAAAAACCGCTTTGCTGGGATTTGAACAAGTCTTTGGGAGAGATTCTATCGGATGGGGAAGCTGTGGTGGCAGCGGTTAAACGCATGAACCGGCAGTTTGTGCTCACGGCGCAATATCCGGCCGTGGTGCCTATTTATCGCGATTTTTACACGCAGGTAAATGGAAAATGGGATCGGATGGATTCTCTGACGATGGAAATGGAGGTTAAAGGGCGCAAGGGGTCTAAATCGCGAGAAGACATCTGGATCGATCTGGCTTCGCATCCGTTGAGTCTGGTGATGGGGTTTTTGCCCGGTGGCAAAATGGACTCGGTGTGTTGTGTGATTGCAGAACGCGAGAATCGCGCGTCGTTTGATTATGTGACCGATCAGGGCCGCTGTGCGGTGTCGTTTGTTTTGCGCGATATTGATACCGGAACGCCGCGCCGGAGATTTGGCGTGAATGATTTTCTGGTCGATTGGTCTGGATATGCCGATGCGGCTGGCATTTACCGCGCGCGATTGTCGCAGGGCGATCACCAGGTGACGTGTGACGATTTTTTGCACATATTGATTGCGCAATTTGCCGCAGTTGTCTGTGGTGATGGCGGGCAGGTGGTGGTGTCTGCCGATGATGCGCTGTTGAATTTGCGCTATCAAATTGAGCTTCTCAACCGGGCAGAACGCCCTTGAAAATGGATGGAACGGCAAAAAAAATTGCGGTGGTGATTACCTCGCACAACTACGGGCGTTTTTTGGGGGCGTGTTTGCAGTCTGTGCAGGCTCAAACACTTTGCCCAATTGATGTGGTGGTGGTTGATGATGGCAGTGATGACGATACCGAAACCGTGGTGAAGGCGTTTTCGGACGTTCGGTATTTTCGCGTTGATTTTTGCAATGGCAACCGGGCCAGGAACTATGGTTTTTCAAAGGTGTTGTGCGATTTTGTGGTTTTTTTTGATGCTGATAACACGATGTTTCCGCAATTTCTCGAAAAACTGTATGGCGCACTTTGTGATTGCTCCGAGGCGGCTTTTGCCTATTGCGATCGCATCAATGTGGCCGATGGGGATGTGTCGTGGTATCCCTTGCCGATGGGGCTTTGGCAGGCCGGGCCATTTGACATTGCCCGGCTCAAGGTGGCCAATTATATTGACCTGTCTTCTATGATTCGCGCCAACAGCTTTCCGGGATTTGATGAGCAGTTGCACCGCTATCAGGATTGGGATTTGTGGTTGCACATGGTTTTGAAAAAGGGATACCGGGGGGGTTATGTTCCCGCCGCTCTTTTCCAGTATCGCGTGCATACGCAAAGCCTCAGTTATCGCGAAGACCGAGACCGGGCGGTTTGGGCCATTCGGCGAAAATATCGCATAGGCTGGGGCGCCTGGCCTTTGCTGCGCCACTCTTTTAGGTTCTATATGCTGGCACTGCGCTGCTGGCGATGGTTGGTTGGCAAGTGAACGGGATCTGCAAATCAGGCCAAAAGCATCATGGGCGCTGGTTGTAACATGTCCTGAATTCTCCCCAATTTTTTGGGATTGATTGTTTAACTTTTTCTTGACCTTGGCCCTGTCAGAACGTATTTTTGCGTCAATAGTGGTTTTTCCCCATCATTGCTGTTGTTTTTCCCACCCTTTGTTCTCCCCAAAAAATAAAACTCAATTGCGCAATTTTCTACGATGTGTTGCAATACCGTCGGGTGGTATTTGGTATTGCATGTGTCGAGAACTGTTTTGTAAAGGGGAGATCTATGGCCTGTGTTCTTGTAGTTGATGATGAACTTGTCGTGCGCGATTTGGTGATGCGCATGGTAAAAATTATGAGGCATCAGGTGTATGGGGCCGAAAATGGGGTGGCTGCCCTATCAGTTCTGGACAAAGTTCCGGTTGATTTGATCCTGTCGGATCTGCGCATGCCCGTTATGGATGGGGCTGGTTTGTTAACGGCCCTTAGAACACAGGGTGATCAGACCCCATTTATCGCCATGTCGGGATATGGTCGGCAAACGGGTATGTTTGGTATTTTTTCTGTTGATGATTTTATTGACAAACCTTTTATGCTCAGCGATCTGACAGCCGCGGTTAATCGCGTGTTGGCCAGCAAAGTGACGGTTTGACCTGAAAACACAAAAAGCGCAATACCCGAAAGGGTATTGCGCTTTTTGTGTTTAAAAGGACTCTTAAAAACCGAGAAATTGCAAAAAGGTTTTTTTACTCCCGGTTTTATTTTTGTCATTCCAGATGGCCAGTTTTTGCAAATAGGGATTTTCTTCTTTTTCTTCCCAATCGGCAATCGCCTTTATTTCGCGCAGTGAATTTTGCCCATCTAATTCATAGGGGCATTCAACAGACTGGCTGATGCTGAGCAACTGGATATTGCCTTTTTGATCAACTTCCAGATCAAACGGGTATCGGCGGCAGGTAACGGGACGGTGTTCGTAAATGGTGCATAAATCGTCTTGTCCCAAATACTGACATCCTGTTTTGGTGCGGCGAAGTCCCAAAATGCGGCGGCCTGATTTGAGAAAGAACCATCCGGGCTGATCTTTGTCCCATTCAATTTCGCTGGGTTTGTAAAAATCAACAATGTCAATTGCTTCTTGCCGGGTGTGCGCCATGATGCGGCGCACATCTTCATCGGTGACCAAAACAATGGGTTCACGGCAGCAA
>CAXNEV010000281.1:0-5494 GCA_964200925.1 Candidatus Latescibacterota bacterium
CGTCATTGTGCTCAAAGAAAAAAACGGCACCCGCACGGTGCCCATCTGGATACGCATGAACGAAATGTTTCCGCTGGCACTGTCCATGGCAGGTGAAAAATACCGCCCACAGCGCCCTTTGGCCCATGATTTGATCAAAACCATTGTTCACAACCTGCATGCCCAGGTGCGACAAGCCGTCATTGTTGACATTAAAGATCACATTTACACAGCGCGTCTGCACCTGTCCTCGCCCCAAACTCAACTAACACTCGACGCGCGTCCAAGCGATGCCATTTTGCTGGCCCTAAAATTTGAAGCACCCATTTTTGTTGAAGACCAGGTCGCGCAAAAACAAACACAGCTTGCAGAAATTGCCGGTCAAACACCCGAATCACTCCTCAATCGCCTTCAAGCATTTCGCCCGGAAGATTTCATCGATTCATCCATTGGTTAAAAAATAATAGGCCTTGTGCCAGTCGGATTGCACAACCTCATGCACCAAACTTCTCATCCCCACTTTCTCAAAAACTCTATGAAAAAATTGACTCTGATTATCACCCTTGTGATCACCTTCATCACACTTCCAGCTTTTGCCCAAACCCCCACGCTGGTTTACAGCCAGGATGCCGAAGCCCTCTTTCAACGCGCGCTGACCCGTTATATACAAAACAGCTATGCAGAGGCCAAACTCAGTTTTCAGGAACTGGTTGAAAAACACCCGCCAAACCAACGCACCTCTGCGGCAAGGCTCATGCTGGCCAAATCGCAATATAAACTCAAAGACTACAGCTCAGCCATGGCAACGGCCATTGAACTGCAACAGCAATTTCCCTACAGTCGCTATTTGCCCGAAACCGACCTGCTCATTGGCGATTGTTATTTTCACCAGGGCCAAATCTACAGTGCCGCCACGCAATATTCACGCGTGGTCACCAACCGATCCGACTTGCGCACCAGAGCGCGTGCAGCAGATCGTTTGGGACAAATGTCGGGTGTGAACCAGCTCACCGACAGAGATCTCGAACGCCTCAAAAAAGACTTTGGCAAAGGAATCATCGAAGAGGCCGTATCTTTTGGCCTGGCGCGCTGGCCCACCAAACTTGGCGATGTCACACGCGGTCAAAAACAATTGGCCCTGTTTGTCGAACGCCATCCCAACAGCGCGTTTTCAGCTCTGATTCGCCCCATGCTTGCCCCCGATCAGGCTTCATCCAGGCGCACAGACCAAACAACAACCGCTGAAAACAAAACAGAAGCACAGGCCATGCGAGAACCCGAAAATGCCCGTTACAAAATTGGTGTGATTGCCCCGCTGGGTTCTTCGCTGGGAGAGGATTTGCGCAACGGCATTTTATTGGCCAGAGAACACGCCCCACTATCTTCGCGCGATCAGGTTGGGTTGATCTTTGAAGATTCCGAAGGCGATCCCATTCGCGCCGTGCGCGCCGCGCAAAAACTCGTTGAACAAAATGATGTCATTGCCATTATCGGGGCGCTGTCCAGTGCCGAAACAACACCTCTGGCGGCTTTGCTTGGCGCACAAAAAGTGCCGCTGATTGCCCCCACGGCCTCCGATGACGGCATTGCCTCTTTGAGCCCTTACATTTTCCAGATGAATGCCACACCCGGTGCCCAGGGCCGCCGCATTGCCGAACATGCCGTGCGAAAACAGGGCTTAAAAATCCTGGCCACACTGGCTTCGCGCGATGCCTATGGCCAGCGCATCGTCAAAGAATTTACCGCCACAGCCGAAGAATTGGGGGCTGAGGTGCTCATTCAAGAATGGTACGAACCGGGCACCACCGATTATCGCCGGCAATTTGAACGCATTCGCAGTGCGGGCCTGGCCTTGCAACCCCCCAAAACTTTATCCACAGAAATAGAATCCCTGTTGCAAGGAGACCTGTCTGCGAATCTATCCTCACCAGAAGGGAACTCCGATACAGAACAAAAAGAAGTAGTCAAAACCCTCGACGGTCTGCTCATTGTTGGAGATGGTTCTGATATTTTGCTCATTGCCCCACAATACCACTCGGCACTTATTCCCGCGCAAATTTTAGGCAGCGACGGCTGGAACCACACACAGGTGGCCCGCGAAGGCGGGGCTTATGTGGAAGGTGCTGTGTTTGTGGCCAAATACTACGATCAAAGCAACATACAATCTGTTCAAAACTTTGTGACCGCCTACCGATCTCGCTACGGCAAAGATCAAAACATCGTTGCTGCACTGGGATATGATGCTATGCTGGCCACACTGAAAGCCATCAATGCCGGTGGTACCACCCGCGACAAACTGCGCGACAACCTCGAAGCCATTAGCGATATCCCCGGAGCCACAGGCCACATTGCCTTCAAAAAAGGCGACCGCGAAAATGCCTGGATGTACATGCTCACCATTCGCAAAGGCCGCATCGAACCTCTCACCACACCCTGAACTCTGAACTGAATTGGCATTCTGCTTGCAAGAGAATTGCGCGTGAACAAACACCTCAAAAAATCACGCACGATCACAAGCAGGTTCTCCCTATGTCAAAACACTCTGTTCAACTCCTCCTGTTTATGGGGAACATTCTGTTCTTTGCACCAGCGTCATTTGCCCAGGAAATCGCCCTCACACCCGAAGAAGCCCATGCCATTGAAGACCAATTATCCGATCTGGACGGGCTGCAAATCGACCTCAACAAAGCCACCCCAACCGATCTGCTTGCCCTGCCCGGCCTCACCCCCGACCTGGCATGGCGCATTGTTGCTTTTCGCCCCTATGCTCATCCCGATGACCTAAAACGCGTTCCAGGCTTATCCCCAGAAGATATCGAGCGTTTGTCCCCATATCTCAGCACCCGCCGTCCCCCAAACTGGCAGGGCAAAATCACCGGTCGTATTTCTCGCCCCACAGACATGCTCAACCACCCCCGTCACATGCGATTTTACGAACGCATCGAACTGGCTTTGTCCAATCGCGTGTCCATGCTTTTTTTAATGGAACGCGACCCGGAAGAACCCACATGGAACGATTTTGTAACCGGTCATCTTACCTTAAAACTGCCCCATGCCCACCTCGTTTTAGGTGACATGCGCCCGCATTTTGGGCAGGGTCTCATCCTGTCGCGCCACACGCGCCCTGTCATGGATTTGTCCAGCTCCAACCCCATGCGATTAACTGGCAATCGCACCAGCATTGAATATGGCGCGCTGCGCGGCGGCCTGATATCCACTGCCTGGGGGCCACTTACCCTCACGGCCCTGCACGGTCGCGCCCAATGGGATGCCGATCTCAGCGGCAAAATTCCCCAGTTGCGCCTGTCTGGTTTGCACAACACCCCAACCTCACAGGCCCGCAAAGGATCCTTGCACGAACAAAGCACCGGCTTCAACCTTTATGTGGGCAGCCAGCAAACGCACCTATCGCTCACGGCCCTTCACACCCACCTGTCACCCGCCTATCCCGTTGAAGCCTCTTCCCGACAAATCAGCCTCAATGGGCAGTGGCAACATGCCCTTTTGACCCTATTTGGAGAAACAGCCATCACTCCGGCCGATTATGCCAGTGTAATGGGTGCGCACATGCGTTTTCCCAACTTGCGCCTGCATGTCCTAGGGCGGCGATATGGCCCCCATTTTCAAAGTCTGCACGGGGCTGCTTTTGCCGCTTTTGACACACCACCCAATAACGAATGGGGCATCTTTTCGGGCCTGTCCTGGCGCTTGGGAAAACACACTCGCCTTGAATTTTCAACAGATCGGCATGGTCGCCTGAAGCCCCAAAAGTCTCCATTGCCCGAACGGGGAGAACGCGTTCGGGTGTCTTTTCATCGCCGTTTGCGCAAAAATTTAACCCTGCGCCTCACCGCCGACAGCCGCACCCGTACGGCCCAAACAACAAGGCGCGGTTTGCGCGCCGATCTGTCTGGCCGCCACCGCGCCCTCACTTTTGCCGCATGGGCTTCTCAAATCTCTTCAGGAAGTTCCGGCCGTGCAACGGGTGCCAGGTTTGCCATGGCCCTTCCGGCAGGCCTGACCACACATGTCTGGACAACCCTTTTTTCAATTCCCGACTACGATGCGCGCATCTATGCCTTTGAACCCGATGTTTGGGGTGGTGGTCATTTGCTCACCCTGTCTGGACATGGCCGATCCGATGGTTTGTTGGTAACATGGAAAACCTCATTTTTTCGCCTGTCCACCCGCTACAGCATTCGCTCAGACAAAACCGAACGCAGCACCTCCTGGGCCATACAGATAGATATCACGCCCTGAAAGGGGATGTCGCACTTCATTTTTTAGAACTATTCCTTGACAAGGATTGTGTATTCTATCTACATTTTGGTGCATTTTCGCCCCTGTGATCTCCCCGGTCAATCCCCGCTATTAAATCCTCTATGGAAATCAAATTTCTTCACGTTGCCGACACGCACATTGGCGTTGAAAACTACGGTCGCCTTGATGCCGCAACGGGTTTGCACACCCGCTTGCAAGATTTCATCAAAAGCCTGCGCTTTGCCTTTGAAGAGGCCCTCAAAGAAAATGTCGATCTGGTAATCTTTGCAGGGGATGCCTATCGCTCATGCGACCCCACGCCCACACACCAGCGCGAATTTGCATCCCTTATTCGCATGCTCAGTTCCGAGCACATTCCCGTTGTGATGGTCACAGGAAACCACGACAGCCCCGTGGCCTTTGGCAAAGCCTCATCCCTCGACATTTTTGGCACCCTGGCCACCGAAGGGGTTCACATCGCATCCGATGACCGGCTCATCACCATTCGCACCAAATCGGGCCCCATTCAGGTGGCGTGTTTGCCCTGGTTGCACCGCAGCCGCCTGCTGGCCAAAGGCCCCTATCAACACCTGTCGCAAGAAGAAGTGGTCGAACAACTGCAAGATCTGGGCGTCGTGATCATCGATAATTTATCTGCGCGTGTCGATCCCAAATACCCGGCCGTGCTGGTTGCACATCTGGCCGCAGCCGATGCCACCCTGTCGGGTTCCGAACAAACCGCTATCATCGGACGCGATCCCGTTTTTTTTACCGGAACCCTGGCCAATCCAGCATTCGACTATGTCGCACTTGGACACATTCACAAATTTCAAGACCTGCACCCCAATGCCCAACCATCCGTTGTTTATTCCGGCAGCATCGAACGCATCGACTTTGGCGAGGAAAAAGAAGCCAAGGGCGTGGTCATGGTCACCATCAAAGACCTCCCCGACGGTGGGGGCCGAAAAACCACCTATCAATTTGTGCGCACCCCGGCACGCCCTTTTAAAACCGTGCACGTAACAGTTGCAGAAGACCAGGACCCCACCAGCGCCATTCTCGAAGAAATTCGCAAATACACACTAACCGATGCCATTGTGCGCGTTATTTACGAAGTGCCGGGCGAACGCACCGACACTGTGGATCTCAAAGCCGTTAAAAAAGCCCTCGAAAATGCGTTTCTGGTCGCCAGCATCGCGCCAAAACCCAAAACGCAAACCCACCAGCGGCGGGCCAGCATTTCCGAAGATATGGG
>CAXNEV010000282.1:0-5484 GCA_964200925.1 Candidatus Latescibacterota bacterium
GACGCCCTTGACGATGCGGTTGCTGCGGTTGGACGGGCCGTTGCCAATGAAAAGATGCTGGAGAAGCAGCTTGTTGCAAAAAAAGAAAACGCACAGGTCTGGCAGCAAAAAGCAGAAGCGGCAATTACCCAGGGAGATGAAGAACAGGCGCGCAAGGCATTGATGCAAAAGGTTGTGATAGAAGAGGCGATTGATGCAGTTGAAAAAGCACTTGTGGAAGCGCGTGACGTTTCTCAAACGCTCAAAAAACGGTTGGCTGAGTTGAAAATTAAGCTGGCATCGGCCCAGGCGCGACAAGGTGCGCTGTCGGTGCGCAAAGAAGTAGCTCAACTGCGTTCGGAAATGGGCGATCATGTGGGGATTATGGATTCAGAAGCTTTTGCGCGGTTTGATCAATATTGCCGGGATGTGGCTCGCGAAGAAATAACCGCCCAGGTTTATGCCGAAATTTCGGGGCAAATTGACCCCGTTCTGGATAAGTCTTTTGAGCGCCTGGAGCAGAAAAAACGCGTTGAGGCCGAAATTCAGGCTCTAAAAGCAAAACAAACACAGTTTTAGAAGCTGTTTTCACATGCTGTTTGATGTCAGGACAGGCATTTAAGACAGCTTCTTAATGGGAGGATAAGGTCATGTTGGCAAAAATTTTGGGATGTATGCTTTTGTTCATTGGCGGGGCTGTGGCTTTGGGATTGCTGGTGGCACTGATTGGCACGGTGATTGGCCTGCTCTGGTTTGTGGTTAAACTCGCGATTCCTGTTTTGTTGGTTTATTTTGGATATTGCCTGTTAACCAGAGATCGGCAGGGGATTGCCTACTATTAAAGATATAAAATTGCCGATGGATTCCCGGACGTTGCACAAACGTCCGGGATTTTTTTTGAGGGCATAAATGAATTGTTGCATGATTGTATTTCATGATTCATTTTAATGAGGCAGACAAAAATTGAAAGGCGAGTGGGCACGCGTTTTGAAGTGCGCGATTATATCTTTTTTGATGGCAAAGATGCCGATACTCATATTGTGGCGTTTCGGTTTGCTGTGGTGTTTTAAAAGGAGCTTGTCATGACAAAGCTTAAGATGCGGGTTGGTCTGGGGCAGTTTAACGAACTGACCGATGAAATGATGATTTATATCAAACAACTTGGGGTCAATGATTTTTTGATGAACACGCCCCGATTGCCCGGCGAGGCACAGTGGGAATATGAGGATTTGAAGGTTCTGGTAAACAGGGCCACATCTTTTGGACTGCGGTTGATGGCGCTGGAAAACGTGCCGGTGCACTATTATGAAAAAGCGATGCTGGGATTGCCTGGGCGCGACGAACAGATTGCCAATATGTGTGCGACGATTCGCAACATGGGCAAGGCTGGGATTCCCATATTGGGTTATCACTGGATGCCCAACAAGGTGTGGCGTTCCAACCCACCTGCGGAATTGCGCGGTGGGGCCAAAGGCACGCGGTTTAATCTGGCCGAGCATCAAGATGGCAAATTGACACACGACCGGGCATATACCGCTGAGGAAATGTGGGACAATTATGTGTATTATCTGGAGCGCATTTTGCCAGTGGCCGAAAAAGCAGGGGTGACACTGGCCTTGCACCCCGATGATCCTCCTGTGGAAACGCTGGGCGGTGTGGCGCGAATTTTTCGAAATTTTGATTGCTTCAAAAGCGCCATGGACACGTTTGACAGCCCGAATCACGGGTTGGATTTTTGTATGGGCTGCTGGTCAGAAATGGGGCCAGACGGGGTCATTCCGGCTGTGAAACACTTTGGCGGGCGCGGCAAAATTGTGTATGTGCACATGCGCGATGTGCAGGGCCAGGTGCCGTGTTTTAACGAGTGTTTTATTGACGAGGGCAATCTCAATGTGTTTGAAGTGGTCAAAGCTTTACACGAGGTGGAATTTACAGGATTTATTATTGATGACCATGTGCCGGGTATGATCGACGATACCCCCTGGGGACACCGGGGACGGGCTTATGCCATTGGTTATATTCGCGCACTGATTGATGTGGTGGGAAAATGATTCCTTTTTTGCAAGTGTGAGCAAACTATAAAAAGGCACTCGGTAAATCGGGTGCCTTTTTATAGTTGACGGTAAATAAAAATTTTGTACATTGATGTACAAAAAAGGAGTTTTTCATGAAAACAATTACTTTCACAGAATTTCGACAGAATGCAACGGCTTATCTCAATGCTGTTGAAGACGGTGAGATTCTCAGGATTTTTCGACACGGAAAACCTGTTGCCGATGTTGTTCCGATTGTTAATCAAAAAAAAGTGCCTTCCTGGAAAAGATCTGTCAGGCCGCTAAACTTAAAAGGCATATCACTCTCAGAAGAAATACTTAAAGAGCGACGAGAATACAAACGATGACCCTTTTTTTTGATACCTCAGCTCTTGCCAAAAGATATATAGAAGAATCGGGCAGTAAACAGGTTAAGGCACTCTTTGAACAGGCAGATGCCATTTGGGTGAGTGCCATTTGTTTTATTGAGTTGATATCTGCGTTTTGTCGTTTGCGACGGGATGAAAAATTGAATAAATTCCAATACAATCAGATGAAGGCTGATGTGGCCGAAGATTTTGAAGATTTTGTTGTTTGTGATATCACACCGGGAATCACAGAACAGGTCACACGTATTTTGGAAGGCAATACGCTACGCGGAATGGATGCGTTGCATATCGGATGTGCCATTGAGTGGAGGGCCGATGGTTTTGTCTCTGGGGATAAACGGCAGATTGTTGCAGCGAAAAATGCCGGTTTGAATGTTATTGAAGTGTGAAGGAGATAGAATGCCATATAAATACCCTTTGTTCATGACAAGGATCGGGAGATCGGTTTATGGATATAATAGAGGCCATTCGCACAAGGCGGTCGATTTTTAAATTTAAACCTGAAGCTGTGCCCGCAGAAACAATTCAGCGGGTTTTTGAAGCCGGTTTGTGGGCTCCCAATCACCATTTAACAGAGCCGTGGCGGTTTGTGGTGTTGGGGGAAAAAACCAAAGAAACTTTGGGGCATCGCTATGGTGAGATTCAACAGGCCAAAGCCGTAGAAAACGCCAGTGCAGAGGCCCGGCAGGCATTGAAAGATGCCGGATATGCCAAGTTTATGTCAAAACCGACAATTGTGGCTGTGGTGTGTTTAAAAGATGGAGACGAAACAAAAAAACGCGAAGATTATGCTGCGGCGTGTTGTGCTGCGCAAAATATACAACTGGCCGCATGGGCAGAAGGTGTGGGTGTGCAGTGGAGCACGGGGCCTATTACGCTTGAAAAGGCCACGTATGATTTGCTCGGTGTGAATTGGGAAACAGAATATATCATTGGGTTTTTTTATATGGGATATCCCGATGAAATTCCCGTGTCGCGCCGCAAGCCACTGTCGGACGTGTTGCATTGGACGGCATAGGTGTCGTTTTTTTAAAAATTTTAACGGGTTCAGTGGTGGTTTGCAGCGCTTCTGCTTGTGTCAATGTACTTGTAGAAGTGGTCTGGAGGCAGAACGGGCTGTGTTCAAAAATGAAAGCCCCGAAGGGTTGTACTTCGGAGCTTTGTATGGTGACTATGGATCGCTTTTCATTTATAGTATTGTATGTATTGCCCTATATTACCGTGCCGTTTTACGGGATTATGATGGGTGTGCGCATCTGGGTCTGGATGCGGTTTTTCAATCCGGCTCTTGTGCTGTTGCCTGGTGCTCGCGGTTCGGTGTATCACATCTGGAAAGAGCAGTATCGACCAACGATTTCACTTTTCCCCATTCGCACAAGAACGCGGCTTGTGGAAGGGGTGCGTTTTATCAAAGGGTTTGTGTTTTTTACCGGCTTGTGGAAACGCGACAAAGTATTGTGGATCGGATCGTGGTTGTTGCATGTTGGACTGGGGTTGTTTGTTTTGGCCCATGTTCGACTGCTCGTTTTTTGGGGGCCAGAGATGGATCGGTTTTTGACAGATATGGCCAAAGTGGGCAGTGGGCTTATGGCGGTTTCTGGGATGTTTTTGTTGATTCGTCGTGTGCTGGTTAAGCGGGTGCGAGAGATTACCGGTTTTCGCGATTATTTGGCCGAAGGCATTTTGCTCTCTTTTGCGTCCACAGCTTTTGGCCTTGGGCTAACAGGTGGGGTTGATGCAGCACTGGTGCGAACCTATTTGGGTGATTTGCTGACTTTTTCTCACACCCCCGTCAATTGGAATGGGTTGTGGGTATGGCACATGGTTTGTCTGCAATTGCTCCTCATGGTGATGCCGTTTTCACATTTGCTGCATTTGGGCGGCATTTTTTTAAGCCGTGCGTTTTTGGGATCATCGGATTCTTTTGCTGGTGAATTTGGGGAACAATAATGGCAACCGAACAAAACACCTCTGAGCGCAAAAAGAAATTCATTCCCAAAGGAATGGTTGCCACGTATATACACCGGATTGCAGATGTCGATCCATTTGTGCGCTCCATTCAGGATGAACCGTCGGCTTTGCGTTTGTATATGGATACCTGTACCAAATGTGGTGTATGTGCACAGGAATGCCCGGTGTATTACGGATTGCCCGAAAAGCGCATGCACCCGGTGGAAAGATCCCGACAGGTCATTCGTTTATATAAACGTTATACCACCCTGTGGGGGCGGTTCTGGCAGACCATCTTTCCAAGGCCCGATATTGAAAATGATGATCCAGAGGTGTTTGCCGAGCGCATGTATGAGTGTTTGACGTGTCGGCGTTGTGCGGCCTTTTGTCCGGTGGGCATTGATCATTCGGTGATTTCGCGCGCGGGGCGATCCCTTGTAGATATGATGGGACTCACACCACCATCCCTGGCACAGGGCACGCACAATTCTTTTGAGACGGGCAATCTGGAAGGGGCTTCTTCTGATGCCTTTCGCGATGCGGTGGCATTTATTGAACAGGAGTTGAAGGAAGAAACAGGGCTGTATATTCCCATTCCGCTGGACAAAAAGGGCGCGGAGATTTTCTTTTTGCCGCCGTCGGGTGATGTGTTGGTTTACGCTGAGAATTTGATGGGCATGGCAAAAGTTTTTTATGCCGTTGGCGCAAGCTGGACGATGAGTTCACGGGCATTTGACGGGTCGAATTTTGGATTTACGACGGGCAATAATTTTTCGATGAAATTTGAAAACAAACATTATATCGATGCCTGTGAGCGATTGGGGTGCAAGGTGATGGTGATGGGCGAGTGCGGGCATGCCTATCGCGTGATGAAATTTATGGCCAGTGAGGGCCGATGGTGGGGTGAGTTGTCGTTTGAAATTACCAGTAGCTTTGAATATACAGCACAGTTGATTCGCGAAGGCAAGTTGAAGCTGGATGCCAGCAAAAATCCCGATCCGGTGACCTATCACGATTCATGTCAATTTGCCGCGGGGTGTGGCATTGTGCATGAACCGAGGGAGATATTAAAAGCGGCGTGTGCCGATTATCGCGAAATGCCAGATGGGGGTTACACACAGTGGTGTTGCGGG
>CAXNEV010000283.1:0-5482 GCA_964200925.1 Candidatus Latescibacterota bacterium
ATCAGCCCCAACCACATGTTTTCGAAGCCCAGGCCCGCGCAACAAAGACGTTATGTGAATCTGCATGTGATACCCATAATCCTTCCCATCCGTAGGGGCTTGTAACAACGACAGGGTATAATGATAAGGAGCACGAAACAAATGATCCAAACCCACCAGAGTTTTTTTAAGTGTTTTTGCCAGTTCCCAACGCATAGGCACCGTTAAATCCAGCAGACTTGCCACATGATTTTTGGGAACAATCACCACATCATGCGGAAACTGCGCCGCATAGGGCACATAAGCCACCATATTGGCCTCATGGATCAGCACGCGCCGACCATCATTTATTTCTGCTTGATTGGCATCACATACAAAACACTTGCCGACATTTTTGTAATAAGAAGCAAACATCTCCAGTTGAGGTTTCACAATCAGGTCGGGAATCTCCCCATAAGCATACACCTGTCCGTGGGGATGGGGCTGTGAGTTGCCCATAATGGTGCCGCGATTTTCAAATATCAACGGATACACAATGTCTTCGCGCTTTCCCAATCGTTCATAAATATCCGCCCATGCATTCACCACATCAAAAATGGCATCAACCGACATGGTCGATAGCCGCTGCGAGTGGTGCGGGCCATAGACAATCACTTCGCAAACCCCATGCGAGCTACGAGAAGCATAGGGCCCTATTTGATCGTGTGTTTCATAAGATTCTCCCAGCGTGGGAAAATCGTTGGAAAAACACCAGACCCCGTTGTAATGGGGATTCACCTCTCCTTTGGCCCGCAAATTGCCCGGGCACAAATAACATTCGGATTCATACGACACATCCCCTGCTATCTCCATCGCTTGCGTTTCACCCCTCCAAGGCCTGTTGCCCCGATGTGCAGCCACATTGACCCATCGGTTCCAGAACGGGTTAAAACGCTCTTCCTGTACCACGCGATATCCATAAGGATGCAATCGGTGCCAGTGCCATGCCAGATCGATGGTTTCCAGCAGGGTTTCACGCGTGTGCCAACCCAGATCCTGATAAATTTTTTGGGCATCTGCAATTAATGTGGCCGGATCTCCGCTGCGACGGGGACCCACAGTTTCGGGAATGGCATGAAAAGTCACTTCACGAGCCGCTTCAATAATTTCTCGCACGCTAAAACCCTGGCTTGTGCCCAAATTGTAAACAGCCGATTCTGCGCCCTCAAACAAAGTATCCAAACACTGCACATGAGCCTCTGATAGGGCTTGCACCGAAACATAATCGCGCACAGCCGTGCCATCATGAGTTGCATAATCGTTGCCAAAAACCGTAATACAATCGCGCTGACCCAATGCAACTTGAAGCACAATGGGAATCAAATGCGTTTCCGGCTTGTGATCCTCGCCAATCAAATGGGAAGAATCTGCCCCTGCGGCATTAAAATAGCGCAATGCCACAAATCGACGTCCAGTTTGCGCCTGGGATCGAAACAGCAAGCGTTCGTCAATCATTTTGGTAATGCCATACACATTGGTCGGTATTTTCAAATAAGACAGGTCTTCTGGTAACAGTTCAAAATCGGGAACTGCCGAAATAATTTCTCGTTCATACCACTGCAAAAGCATTTCAAAAGAAACAGCCGCTGGCATTAATTGGCTATGTTTAAAACCGCCCATCTCAATCAGACAATCCTGATAGCTTTCTTTTAAGGGAATTGCATCTGTACTCGTCTCTCCATAGGTTGCCGCAGTTGATGACTTGACAATTGGAATTTTCCGAGAAACTCTCAACAGGTTGCAAAAAGCCACCACATTGTTATCAAAATAAATTTTCGGTTTTTCCTGCGATTCTCCCACCAGGCTTTTGGCGGCAAAATCGATGATCCCACAAATTTCATGCCGATCAAATATCTTCTCAATCGCCGGTAGATCCAGCAAACTTGCATGCTCAAAACAAAACTGATCTGGTCCATACACGCGTTCAAACAGCGACATGACTTCGCGGTGCCCAGTTGAAAGATCATCCACCACCACCACCCGCCGGTTGTTTTCTAACAATTCACGCACAGTATGGCTGCCAATATAACCGGCCCCTCCCGTAACCAGAATAGCATCTTTCATATCTGCCCTCAAAATCCGAATGCAAAATTACCTGCATGAAATCGATCAAAAACTTTCAAATCATTATCTCGCCCAGTCCGTTTGATGTCGATGGGCAAGAACTATGGTGTTTCATATAACAAACTTGAATTTTTTACGTTAAATAATGGACGATGATTTAACGCAGGGTTTTTCCATCGTCTAACGCCAGTTTTCTATTTATTCCAAATCTATATCTGAAGATCTTTATTTCACAATCATCACATGATCGGTAGATACGGAGTTAATCAAGAACACCGATCTCTTTTAATACACTTTTCAGTTTTTCCAAGTCAGCTGCACTTAATGTTCGTATGGGCTTTCGCGGTGGCCCGCCAGCCGCTCCAACCAGATCGGCCCCGGCTTTTAACATCGCCGGATGCGATCCCAATGAAAAGGCCAAACGCAGCGGAGCCAGGCGGTCTTGAAACTGTTTTGCGCCAACCCGATCTCCTTTTAAATAACAATTGTAAATGCCCACGCTCAGTTTGGGTGCCACATTGGCACTGGCGGCAATTGCCGCCGCTGCACCTTGTTCGAATCCTGCGCAAATTAATGTATCCCGGCCCATAATCACCCGAAACCCATCAGGTGTTCGGCGCAAATATTCCAGACTTTGTGAAAAGTCCCCAGAACTGTCTTTGATGCCTACAATATTATCAAAAGATTCAGCCAATCGCACCACCGTATCCACGCTCAGGGCATTGCCTGTTCTGGATGGCAAATCGTATAACAAGATAGGCAAATCAACTGATTTTGCAATGGCTCCAAAGTGGTCAAACAATTCATTTTGTGTAGGGGTAATAAAACTAGGTGTCAAAATTGAAAGACAATCTGCGCCGGCTTTCTGCGCAAGTTCCGCAAGCACAACTGCCTCGCGCGTTGAATTGGCGCAAGTGCCAAGATAAACGGGCACGCGTTTATTTGTAAATTGGACTGTCCAGTTGTATACTCGCGTTTTTTCTTCCATGCTCATCGCCCAGAATTCACCAGCCGTACCTGCCGCAAACACACCATGAACCCCGGCCTCAATTAAAAAATCAATCAACCTTTTGAGTCCGTTTTCATCGATTTCTTCTGCTGAAGTCATAGGGGTAATCATGGCGGGAATAATGCCATGAACAAAACTTGCATCCATAGAGATTGCTCCTTTAAACATTGCGAAAAAAATTGTATGAATGTTAAAAAAGTACGGTATTCATACCCCGCTGTCAAACAATTGGATATTCAGAATAATTATCTGAAGTTCTATATCTCTCAAGTGAGTTTTTGGAAATCGACTTGACATTTTTTTGTAAACATCTTAATTTTACTCACAGTCGCAAAGTAAAAAATGTAGATTTGCGTCACAAAAAGTCTATCCCGAGATTCGCGTAATTGAATTCTTTCAAGCGGATTTCGGGATAGGCTTTTAATGTTTTTCAGGGAAGACATATGAACCGAGTTTATTTAACCAAAGAGAGCTACGCAAAAATCCGCAATGAATTGTTGCGGCTGCAAACAGAAGAACGACCGCAGGTGATTGCCGCCATTAAAAAGGCCCGCCTATTTGGGGATTTGAGTGAAAATGCCGAATATCATGCGTCCAAAGAACGCCAGGCATTTTTGGAGAAAAAAATTGCTGCAATACAGTCAAAATTGATCAATTCAGAGATTATCGACGAAAGCCAGATCCCCAAAGACAAAGCCTATATGGGGGCCACAGTCAAGCTCAAAGACCAAAAAACGGGCAGAGAAATTCAATATATGCTGGTATCAACAGAAGAAGCTGATTTTGAGAAAAATAGAATATCGACCGAATCGCCCATAGGCAAGGCACTCTTGGGCAAAGCCGTCGGAGAAGCCGTAGAAATAACGGTACCGGTAGGCAAACTCCACTATGAAATTCTCGATATTTCCCGAGATTAATAAACGACTCTTCCCTCATAAAAAAGGCGACGCATTTTGCGTCGCCTTTTTTATGAGGTGCGCACCAATCTTGCCAGCACTTCACAATGTGGGGTGTGGGGAAACATATCGACCAGTTGAATATATTCTGTGCGGTATCCCGATTGTTCCATTTTTGACAGATCATGCCCAAGTGCTTGTGGATTGCATGAAACATATATAATGCGCGAAGGCCGCAACCGCATCAGGGCAAGCAATGCATTTGGGTGCATGCCCGCCCGGGGTGGATCTGTAACCACCACATCATAATGTTCCCCATTTTGACACAGTTGATCCAGCAATTCTTCTGCTTTTCCTGACCTGAAAACACAGTTGGTGATGCTGTTTTTTGTGCTATTTGTTTCAGCGTCCCGTATGGCGTCCTCAACTATTTCAATGCCCAATACCTGTCCAGCGCGTTTTGCCAAAAATAGCGAAATTCCGCCTGTGCCACAATAAACATCCAACACCCGTTCAGACTTCAATGGTGCTGCAAGATTGACAATGCGTTGATACAACCGCTCGGCCTGAAGAGTATTGGTTTGAAAAAATGAACGGGGTGAAATATCAAATGAGAAATCGCCCAAATGTTCCTGGATATGGCCCTGCCCCAAAAGCGTTATCTCATCATCCCCAATGGCCACCTGAGCCTTGCGACTGTTAATGCTTTGTACCATACATGTCATTGCTGGAAATGCTATTTTAAGGGATTCGGTCAAAGCATCAATGATCGGAAATGACTCGCCAGAAGTGGTCAAAACAACCATGGTTTCTCCGGTATTTTTGCCTTCTCGAATCGTCAAAAAACGCAATAAACCTTCATGTTTCTTCAGATGATAGGCCGATAACCTGTGCCTTTGGGCAAATTCGCGAATATGTGACACAATGCCATTGGATTGTTCTGATTGCAAATGGCATGCATAAAGGTCAAATACACGATCAAATCGACCCGGTACATGCAAACCGAGTTCGAGGTTGCCTTCCTGTGAAATGCCAAATGAAAATTCCATTTTATTGCGGTAATAAAATGGCGTTTCCACTTCTAATGTTGCATCTGGTTCAACAAATATACCGGCATTTTCCAAACATTTTTTGAGCATATTTTGTTTGATGATCACCTGTTCGGGATATGGCACATCTTGCCACAAACATCCGCCACATAAACCAAAATGTGAACAGCGGGGCGCAAAGCGTTCTATCTTGCAATGGAGCAATGTTTCAACGCGCGCTTCAATTTGCCGTTTTCGATGGTGTATTTTAAATACCGAAACACGCACCTTATCTCCCGGAATAGCTCCTCGCACGCGAACGGTATATTCACCCCACATCCCCACCCCATGCCCTTTTTCGTCCATTTCAGAAATTTCAAGATCTATCCATTCACCCCGGCACAATTTGCCCATTTTAATTCTCGCAATAAAAGAGGGCAAGCCGACACGAATCGGTTTGCCCTCAT
>CAXNEV010000284.1:0-5475 GCA_964200925.1 Candidatus Latescibacterota bacterium
CCAAAATGAAAAATCGACTGGGAACACTGGCATGTACGTCGTCGATTGGGCCGGGTGCAACGAATATGATAACAGGTGCGGCAACCGCGACGATCAATCGGTTGCCCGTGTTGTTGTTGCCAGGCGATATTTTTGCGCGGCGCAATGTGGCCCCGGTGTTGCAACAGTTGGAATCCAATATGTCGCAGGATGTGTCGGTGAACGATTGTTTTAAACCCGTGTCGCGCTATTGGGATCGATTAAACCGGGCCGATCAGGCCATTACTTCTTTGCCCGAAGCCATGCGCGTGTTGACGTCACCTGTTGAAACGGGGGCTGTCACGCTTTCTTTGCCGCAGGATGTTCAGGCCGAGGCCTTTGATTATCCCGATGCGCTGTTTGAAAAACGGGTGTGGGTGGTGCCGCGCAACCGGCCCGATCGCGATTTGCTGGTCAAAGCGGCATCGTGGATTAAAACAAGCAAACAGCCGATGATTGTGGCCGGCGGAGGGGTGTTATATAGTGAAGCGACAGAAGCGTTAAAGGCATTTGTGGAAAATACAGGGATTCCGGTGGGGGAAACACAGGCGGGCAAGGGGTCGTTGACCTATGATCATGCGTGCAATTTGGGTGCGGTGGGTGTGACGGGTACGCCGGGGGCCAATCTTGTGGCGCGTGAGGCCGATGTGGTGATTGCCCTTGGCACGCGGTTGAGCGATTTTACCACGGCGTCGAAAACGGCATTTCAAAATCCTCATGTGAAATTTATTGCGATTAATGTGGCCGAATTTGATGCGGCCAAACACGGTGCGTTGCCATTGGCGGGTGATGCCCGCGCGGTGTTAGAAGAATTGACAACCGCGGTGCGGGGGTATCGCGTGCCGTCTGAATTGACACAGCGGGTGGCTCGGTTTAAGGCGGAATGGGAAAAAGAAGTGGATCGCATTTACAATTTGGGTCATCGCCCTGTGTTGAGCCAGGGTGAAGTGATTGGGGCGGTGAATGCATTTTCGAACCCTAAAGATGTGATGATTTGTGCGGCGGGCAGCATGCCGGGTGATTTGCACAAGTTGTGGCGCACGCGCGATCCCAAAGGGTATCATCTGGAATATGGCTATTCGTGCATGGGTTATGAAATTGCCGGCGGGCTGGGCATTAAGATGGCCGACCCCTCTCGCGAGGTGTATGTGATGGTGGGTGATGGGTCGTATTTGATGATGGCCCAGGAAATTGCCACATCGGTGCAGGAAGGTCAGAAACTGACTGTGGTGTTGCTGGATAACCGGGGATTTGCAAGCATTGGCGGATTGTCGGCATCGGTGGGGGCGCATGAATTTGGCACCCGATACAGGATGCGCAATGCCAAAACGGGGCAATTGGATGGGGATATGTTGCCGACAGATCTGGCGGCCAATGCCGAAAGTTTGGGCGCGTATGTGCTGCGCCCGGAAGGCAAAGAGGGATTGATGAAGGCACTGGAAGAGGCCAAGGGCAAAGATCGCACCACGGTGATTGCGGTGGAGGTGGATCGGGAAGTGCGCGTGCCGGGTTATGAGTCGTGGTGGGATGTGCCTGTCGCCGAGGTGTCGACGGTGCCTGAAGTTCAGGCTGCGCGAAAAAAATGGGAAGAAAAAGTAAAAACCGAGCGGTATTTTTTATAGGTTTGTGACACGATCTCAAAGATGGGATATGTGATGACACCGCGTGAGCGCATGTTCTGTGCGATTGATCAGTTGCCGGTGGATCGGTTGCCGGTGTGTACGTATAATTGCCATCCGTTTGCAGGCAGTATGCATGTTAAAGATGCCGGTTATGCGCCGATTTTGGCAGCCATCCGACAAACCCAGGCTGGTTGTTTGTGCAAGGTGCGGTATCGGCGTTTGGGCAGTTCTTCTCTGACCGTTCGTTCGTGGATGGACAAGAGCGATACATACCATGAAACCACCTGGCAAACGCCGCTTGGGCCGTTAACACGACTGGATCGAACACCCGATGGACAGCCGAGTTTGTGTGTGAAAGCCTTTGTTTCGGACGATGGGGATATTGAAAAATTTTTCAGTACAAAAATAGAGGTGGCCGATTGTGATGTCACACCGGCTGTGATGATGGCGCGCGAAATTGGCGAAAATGGACTGGCCTATATTCCCTATGGCGATCCGTTTTATCGGGTGGCTGAACTGTTTGATCCAGAAGATCTGGCCATTCAAACGGCAACGGATATGGATCGGTTGCACCAGATGGTGGATTTTGCTTTTTTGCAGGTGCAGAGGGATTTGACGTGTTTGCTCGATGCTCTGAAACTCTTTGATGAGCCATTTTTGTTTTTTACCGTGGGGCCAGAGTTGGCCACGCCTCCGATGATGTCGCCAACGGTGTTTCGCGATCTGGTAGTGCCTTATCAAAAACAACTGGTTGACATGATTCATGCCTGTAATTATCGGGTGAGTTTGCACTGTCATGGCCGGGTGCGCGAGGTGTTTCCCTATGTGTTGCAGTGCGGGTTTGACGCAATTGAACCCCTTGAACCCCCCCCTCAGGGCAATATCGGATTGGATGAATTGTACACAGAAGCTGAAGATCAGATTGCGTTGATGGGATATGTGCAGGATCAGGATTTTTATTTGTTGGCAGAAGAAGATATTCGCAATTGGGTGCGTACAATCTGTGATCAAATGGTCGGAAAAAAAGGATACCTGTGTTGTCCGACGTGTACGCCTTTTCAATTTCCACCCTCGGCGCAATATGTGAAAAACTATGTGGCTTTTCTTGAGGCAGCGGAGGAATTTGGCGGATGCGATATGTGATGCTTGGCAGTGGAGCGGTGCGCGACAATCCTCGCCGGGGAGGGCCGTCGCAGTTGTTGCAAGTGAATGGGGAAAACTGGATGTTTGACTGCGGGCGCTCGGCATGTACCCATCTGGCGCGGGCAGGGGTGGCTTGTGAGGCTGTGGATCGGCTGTTTTTGACACATTTGCATTTTGATCACATTGTCGATGTGGCCTATCTGGTGTTTGTAGGCTGGGTGAAGGTGCGAAAAAACCGACTGCGAATTTATGGGCCGGTGGGCACAAAACATTTTGTGGCACATTTGATTCGCCCGCCTTTTGAGCAGGATATTCGCAGTCGCAAGAGCCATGGGAAGGATGATACGGTTTTAGACCCGGAAGTGATTGAGGTGGGCGAAGAAGGCGACTTTCTGATTGAGAGCGGATTTAAAATGGCGGCGACGTTTACCAATCACGGGGGGATTCCCACGCTGGTGTATCGGGTGGATACAAACACTCACCGCGTGGTGATTACCGGTGATGGGGTGCCAAATGCGCAATTTCCCGAGTTTTGCAAAGGTGCGGATTTGCTGTCGATTGAGTGTTCGGGCACGGCAGATTTTTTGGCTACCCAACCGTGGGGAAGCTGGCACATTACACCGCCGGATATTGCAAAAATTGCCTCGGAAGCACAAGT
Source organism: Candidatus Latescibacterota bacterium (assembly GCA_964200925.1). Classification (GTDB taxonomy): domain Bacteria; phylum Latescibacterota; class UBA2968; order UBA2968; family UBA2968; genus CAXNEV01. Next base: position 3,442 of record CAXNEV010000284.1, read on the forward strand.
GAAGCGCGTGATGATCAAACATCTGGTGATGGAAGATATTACGGGGGATCTCACAGCGGCACATCGCATGGCTGATCAAATTCGCGAAGGATATCATGGGGAAGTGATCGTGGGATCAGATGGGTTGGCGGTGGTGTTATAGAATTTTTTTGGTGGGTACTTTATTAAGAATTGTTGCTAATTATGCCTTCGGCGACCTACGTTTGGAACGACACAAAAGTAGGCAAAAAGTCGTCCCTCAATCGCCGGGCGGCTGGCACAGCGCAAATACCCTTTATGAATGCAACGGTTTTTATAGCCTGTCAAACTTGTCGGTTTTATGAGGTTGGTAGTGAACGGAATGGTGCGCTGTGCTTGATTGGTTTTTCTGATGGTGTTTTTGATTGGTTGAGAGTTGTGGTTTTTTGAAAAAAAGGATTGGGGATGGCTACAAAGCGCGAGTGCTGGATCGTCATGAACGATGGGGTGCGGCTGGATGCGTCGGTGTTTACACCCGACGGAGACGCTCCAGAAGGCGGATGGCCGGGTGTGTTGTTTGTACATGGGCACGGCGATGCGGGCAATAAAACGACGCTGTATGGGCGGGCGAAGCGGTATGCGGAGCGCGGATTTTTAACAGTGAGCTATAGCGTGCGCGGTCAGGGGGATTCGGAAGGGTTGTGTTTTCATATGGGGCCGCGTGAGGTATTTGATTTGCAAGATGTGATTTCATGGCTGTTGCGCGAATGGCCGGTGCATCCAAAAAAATTGGGGGTGGTGGGCAGTTCGCAAGGCGGGTGGCATGCCTATATGGCGGCGGCACACCATGCGCAAGTAGCTACTGTGGTGCCAGAAAATATTTTTACAGATTATGCCGAGTTTGCCGTTCACAACGGGTGTTTGGCAAAGTGGTTTTTTACGCGCACGATGCGGCGGCGCATGATGACGGCGGGGTTGCAGGATATGGCGCGGCAGTGGGCGCTATCGGGCGATTGGTTTTTGGTGCGCGAGTGGGTGCGGCCCACGTCACCGCTGATTTTTGCCGATCGCATTCACTGCCCCATTTTTATTGTTCACGGCTGGCACGATGTGGGCATGCCCCCGAATGAAGTGGTGGAGATGTTCAACTTAATTGACGCACCCAAAAAATTGTATCTGGGCGGCGGTGGGCACGATGGGTTAGACAGTGCATCGGCCAAAGAGGTGCGCGAAGGACTGGTGGATCGGTGGTTGGATTTTTGGCTGAAGGGCGAACAGAATGGGGTTATGGATGAACCGGCTGTGATGTATGCCCAGCGGCCGGGGTGGGATCACGTTTCGATTTCTTCGCTGGCAGAGGGTGTGGAAACACAAACGTTGTATTTGAGTGCAAAAGAACCCGAACAGGCGTTGCCCGATGATCCTCATGCGACATTTGAGGTGTGGCGACCACAGCCTGTTCGATCTCTCATAACAGAAGCACCAGATGGGCCGGATGTGCATTCCAACATTGTGAACCGGGTACTGGATGCAGATTATGGGTTGAAAGAAGCGTTGAGCGATGATATGGATGGGGTGCCCAAAGCGCTGGTGCGCGAGGTGATTGGGTTTGCCAGTGCGCCGCTTGATCGAGCACTGGAGATTCTGGGTGCGCCAATTGCGAAACTGTGTTTGATGCCCAATCGTCCACACATGCAGGTGGTGGTGGATTTGTTTGATGTGTCGCAGGGCGGTGAACGCACGCTGATTACGCGGGGGCAATTTGGCACGCGCACAGCAGAACCCGGACAACATGTAATGGTTGATATTGTTCTGCGCACCATTGGTTATCTGGTTGAAAGCGGTCATCACCTGCTGTTGGAGGTGAGCAATTATGACACGGTGTATGCGTTTCCGTATTTTGAACCATTTGTGGCCAGGGTGTATCACGACCAGGCGCGGGCATCGAAGGTTGAGATTCCGGTGCGACTTCCTTCTTGAGCGGCTTATCTTTTGTCACAATTTGTGGAGATGGAAGGTGAAGAATGATTGTTTAAAACTGGAAGATTAGATATATTTTTTAAACGCAATATGGAC
>CAXNEV010000285.1:0-5449 GCA_964200925.1 Candidatus Latescibacterota bacterium
AGCGCGAGCGCGAATTTACACTGGGAGCAACGGCACATAACGCGCCGGTGATCAATGGACAGGCCGTGGTGCACAAGCCAACAGATCGCATCGTTGGATTGGATGATCTGGGCGGTGGAATGTTTCAGGCCAAAGTGAATTTGACACCGTGTTATCCCGATGCATTGAATTTGAAAATGGCGACGCGCACGGTCTGGCTAAAGGGGAAAAATCTGGTGGTGGTTGCAGATTGTGTCAAAGGAGAAGGCATTGATCGGGTGTCATACACATGGCATGGACACAAAGATGCGGCCTGGTGGGTTGCAGAAGGCTGGGCGCGAATTTATTTTCCAGATGTGTTGTTGTGGATCACCTGTCCGCAGGCGCAATTGACCGATGCACAGGTAGATCGGTTGCCGGGTTCTCGCGGGCAGTTGTCGCTTTGTGCAGATGCAGATGCTCAAGCGCCCGTTATCTGGTGGGTGTTTGGTTTTGGAGATCGCGCACCAACTGTTCGTGTTTCTGGCAAGGGTGAAGTTTTAGAGGTGGACGGGCTGGTGTTTCGAGTGCCTTAGAGTTCATCCAGAAACAACTTTACGGTTGTGACAAATCGCCCATTCGCCTATTTGAAATAAAAACCGAAAACAAATTTTTGAACGAGTCTTTATCTGAAAATCTCTATAACGAGGTGCATGGTTATGAAAATCTCACAGGTTGATTTGTATGAGGTTGAAATTCCGCCGATTCCGCCGGTGGCAAAGTATTTTCCAAAAATTTATGAGATCACGTTATGCCGGGTTTTAACGGATGAGGGCATTGTCGGTTTTGGCGAATGTCAGGGCAAACCTGAGCAATTTGAGGCGCAGGCGGCATCGCTGGTGGGACAGAATGTGCTGGCGATAGACGCCTTTTCATGGCCCGATCCATTTGCCTGTGCCCTATTAGATGTGGCCGGACAGGCGTATGGTTTACCGATGTATCGGTTTTTTGGCGCGAAGGTCAGAGATCGCGTGCCGGTGTCTTACTGGTCATGCCATATGGATCCACATGAAACCGCCGCAGAAGCCGAAGTGGGTAAAAGGCTCGGATTTACCAATCACAAGTTGAAAGCTCGGTCGTGGGACATTGTGGAAACGGTGAAATTGATGAAAGAGGCTGCCGGGGCTGACTATACCGTGGGGGTGGATCCCAATACAGAGTTTCGACTGCCCCATGTTGCCACACGGTTGGCAGCAGAACTGGAATCGTTTGGCACGGTGGCCAATTTTGAAGATCCGGTATTGAAGAACAATCTGGATTGGTATCGTTTGTTGCGAGAAAAAACGCATATTCCCATTGCGTTGCATCTGGGCGCACCGTCTGGTGTGCTTGCGGCGATGAAGGCGGAGTGTGTGGATTTTGTCAATTTGGGTGGACCCGCGCAACAGATTAAAAAAGCCGCTGCTATTGCCGAAGCCGCCGATGTGCCTTGCTGGGTGCAAATGGGAGGGTTGTGTTTGGGGGTTCTGGCGGCTTATTCGGTGCATGTGCAGGCAACCCTTTCCAATGCCACATTGCCCTGTGATGAATTGCCCTTTATGCGGGTGGCTGATGTGTTGTCTGATGGGTTGACCTTGGAAGCTGGGCATTTTTGGGTGCCCGAAAAACCAGGACTGGGTGTGACGGTGGATATGGCGGTGGTTGAAAAATATCGGGTGGGATAAAATAGGGGGACTCTGCGAGTTACCCGAACAAGAGGGAGACACAATGGCAAAACGCGGTGGAAAAGAAAAACCCATTCGGGTGGGTGTGGTGGGCGTGGGGCGTGGCCGGTCGTTTATGCGTGCGGCAGAAGCAACGGGAATGGAACTGGTGGCGATTTGCGATGTGTGGGAAGAGCGGTTGCTGCGCGAGGGCAAGGCGTTGAATGTGGCGACATATACGGATTATGACCGGTTTTTGGAACACGATATGGATGCGGTGGTGCTGGCCAATTATTTTCATGAACACGCACCTTTTGCGATCAAGGCTTTTGCGGCAGGCAAGCATGTGATGAGTGAATGCGCGGCCTGTCACACGCTTGGGGAAGCTTCGGCACTGGCACAGGCATTTGAAAAGAGTGGCCAGATTTATATGTTTGCCGAAAACTATCCGTATATGGTGTTTAATCAGGAAATGCGCCGATTGTATCAAAAGGGATTGGTGGGCACATTTAAATACGGCGAAGGTGAATATGTACATCCCGATCCGGCGGCGGTGAAACTGGCGCGCAGTTGCGGGCGAAATCATTGGCGAAACTGGATTCCGGCAACGTATTATTGCACGCATTCGATTGCGCCGGTGATGTACATTACCGACACACGCCCGGTGAAAGTAAATGGTTTTGTCGTGCCATTTGATTTTGAAGATCCAACCAAAACGCACCACATGGGCCGTTCGGATGCTGCAGCGGTGATTATTTGCCGCATGGACAATGGGGCGGTGATGAAATCGCTGCATGGGGCATTGCGCGGACATGGCAATTATGTGCGCATTCACGGCAATCAGGGGGTAATGGAGAACTGTCGGCACGGCGACAAAACCCGGTTGCGCGTGTGGCGTGAGCCGTGGGAAAAACGCAAAGGAGAACCTGTTGAAACGGTGTATAAACCCGATTTTCCGGTGCATCACGATCGGGCCACCCAGGCCGGCCATGGCGGGGGTGATTTTTTTACCAGTTATGAATTTGCACAGGCCATTCGCACGGGTGTACAGCCCTATCTGGATGTGTATCGCGGTATTGATATGAGCATTGTGGGCATTCTGGCATGGCAGTCGGCACTGGCTGATTCAGCACCTGTTGCGGTGCCCGATTTTCGCAAAAAATCGGTTCAGAAAAAATTTGCGCAAAACGATTGGTCGCCCGATCCAAAACGAAAGAAAAAAGGGCAGCCAACATCGAGCATCCTGGGGCATATTGAGCCGTCGGATGCCGCAAAGAAGTTGGCTAAGAAGGTTTGGGCACAGCAGGGGTATTACGGGGAATAGGTATGTAAACAAAAAGTGCGATCCACCGGATCGCCCGAACGATTTGGCAAAAGAAGTAATTTGCCGGATCGCCCGAACGGAACGGAGGATTTATGATACAAATTGCACAAATGGCGTTGTTGATTTATGGGATTTTGCTGGTTGTGGGTGGGGTGATGGGCAAAGTAAAAGCAGGTAGTTCGGTGTCGTTGGGGGCCGGTGTGGCAAGTGGGGTTATTGCGTTTGTTGGTTACTGGTATAGTTTGAATGATCCTGTGAATGGATTTATGATTGGGGCCATGCTGGGATTGTTGTTGACGGGCGTGTTTGTGAATCGGTTTATGCGCACGCGCAAAATGATGCCTGCCGGATTGGTTCTGATTTTGAGTTTGGCCGTGGGCATTTTGTGCGTGCTGGCCCGGCAAGAAGTTTTGCACCAGACCAACGCGCCGTCGGCGATTGTGAATATTGAAACGGGTTATTCAGATATGGCCTAAGCGCATCATATGTTAAGATTCAGTAGATCACGAAAGACAATACATACCCTGTATGTGCATAGGTGATTGTCGTAAGGGCAGGCCCCCGTGCCTGCCCACTTGGGGCATCCACGGGGGGATGCCCTTACGGAGATGGCGCATTCGCGCTGCTTTTTTAAGCCTTTTACTTTCCCTGGTCATACCTTTCGTGATGTACTGAGATTGCAAAAAGGCCGAAGGCATGCAGAATCGCCTTCGGCCCGATCTTTGAGGGTTATTCACCTAATCAATCAGGCGATACCCCCCATAATGATCATGTCCACAATTGACCTCCTTTCGTTACATGCACCCGCCTGCTTCCGGATCGCAGTGAGATGCGGTGGGCTGATCAATCAGCAAACCGGCCCAACCTGTTGGCGCGGTCACTCATACACAAAAGCGGATGCACTCTGTGAGCCTGCATCCGCTTTTATTGTTTGGCATTGGGGATATTATGAGGTAAACTTTTTTTGAATAGCCTGGGCAATGGTGGTTTGAATTTCGTTTAAACTGACCAGGGGTTTTTGCAAATAAAAATCAAAGGGGGCACGTTTGGGATCGGTTTCGTCGAGATGCCAGCCCGTGATGAGAATAAATGGTGCGGTGACATTTTGTTTTTTAAGGGCTTCTGCAAGTTGATCGCCGCGCATGCCGGGCAAGCCCAGATCGATCAGGATGGCGCTGTACTGGTTTAAATTGGGCAGGTTTAATGCTTGTGATGGGGTGTTGACCCATGTGATATCATGCTGGTTTTTCAGCATTCTGGGCAGGGTGCGCCCAACGGTTTCATCGTCTTCGACAATGAGGCTTTTGCTTTGTGGCGCTGACAACACCGGTGCGCCATCGGGCGACTGATTTTCTGAACTGCGCCACGGTTGCAAAAAGAAAGTAAATGTGGTGCCTTTGCCGGGGGTGCTGTCAACGGTGATGGTGTTTTCCCAGCGTTTGAGAATGCCATAAACCGTTGCCAACCCCAAACCTGTGCCAACATTCATTTTGGTGGTGAAAAAAGGTTCAAAAATTCTCGAACGGGTTTGTTCGTCCATGCCCACACCCGTGTCGGTAATGGAAACTGTGACATGGTTGGCCTCATTTATTGTGGCAATGGTTATGCTGCCGCCTTGAGGCATGGCATCTACGGCGTTGAAAATGAGATTGAGCAAAATTTCGTGCAGGCCCGATGGGGTGCCTTTGACTGAGGGCAGGTTGTTGGCCAGTTGGGTGGTGACGGCGATGGTGATGCCTCTGGCTTCAGCGTCGTCTTTCCATCGGGATCTGGTGGTTTTAAGGGCTTCGGATATGGTCTGGTTGACCTCTACGGGTGTCAAAATTTCCTGCAAGTTTCCAACACCTCGATAAAGGCGTTTGACCAGATCGCGCGCCCGCAAACCCGATTTGTAAATGGTATCGACATCTTCCAATAAATCTGGATCTGTGAGGTTGGATTGCAAAATTTGTGCGGGGCCCAAAATGCCCATCAGGATGTTGTTGAGGTTGTGGCTGATCCCGGCGGCCATTTCGCCGAGTGCTTTTAACCGGTTGTTTTTGACCATTTCCTGTGAGGCTTTCACCCGGTTGGTGATGATTTCTGATGTGCCCAGAACATAGGCCGGTTGGCCAGATGCATTTCGAAACAGTTTGCCATGAATGTCAAACCAATCTGCGGTGCCAGTTGCATCACAATGTTGAAACTCCAGATGGATGAATTCTTGAATACCCTGGCACATATTGGCGATCTGTTGGGAAACAATTTGCTGGTCTTCGGGTGGGAGCCTGTTGAGAAAATCATCCAATGGGATATCGGGAAGTGTTTCTTCCTGTAGGGGTGGACTCCTGAAAAAATGGCAAAAAGTTGAGAAGTAAAACGGGGCCTGAGGTTCAATTTGAGTGCCATCGCGCAGTGTGATGGCAGAATCGAAAAAGATTTACAAAAGGAACCGCAGGCCCCACCATAGGATATCAACCCCTGT
>CAXNEV010000286.1:0-5447 GCA_964200925.1 Candidatus Latescibacterota bacterium
TTTTGTTTGTTGGGAGCATATAGGCCCATATCGATATAAAAAAAGCGGTTTTGATCTGAATCTACAAAAGCATAACTTTTAAAAGGACCGCCTTTCCAGGATTGTTCATTTTCCCAAAGACCCTGAAGAACAACAGCCAATTTTCCTACAAATTCTTCATGCCGAATGGTCACATCGCCAATATGATCTCCACCAAAAAAGCGTTTGGTAATTTCGTCGCGTTTTTGAATGCACCAGTCATCAGTGAGCAAATCGGGGTGTATATTTTTTTCTGTGTAAACAAACAGCCATCGGTTGGGACTTTCTTTGGCAAGTGCCACAAATCCGCTGTCGGGATAAGATTCGAGAATATGGTATCCAAAAGGCACGCGCATCCCAAAGCCAAAATTGTCGATCAGTTCTTTGGTCAGGGCTTCACGTTCTCCAAAGCTGTAAATATATTCGACCACATTTTGATCGACAGCGTGTTCCAGAGTGCTCTTGAGTCGGTCGGCATTTGTGAGCAGGTTGTCGTTCAGGGCTGGCAAATCTGCGCCTGAAACGATCATCAATAGTTGATCCTGTGCCCAAATGTCATTTTTCCAAAACACACTTGTTTGACCGTCCTTTACAGATTGCTGAACTTCCGGGCTTAATAACTCTTTCAAAAACTGCGCGGTGGGATGGTCGGCATTGATGGGGGCAATAATCATCAGGTTTTTGCGTATGGCGTGTTTGTATTCGTAAAAAAGCCGCACATCGCCGCGTTCAATCTCAAACAATTTTTCTTCCTGGGGGGTGTAAATAACGGTTTCAAAAATGTCGCGCAACGGGCTTTCAATGGTTTTCCAATCTTCGGCATCAGCCAATACAATGATTTTGCGGGCCGGGCCAATAGATTCGGGCAATGGGTCGGTGCAGCCAGAAAAGGCGAGTGCAAAGAAAAATAATGTGAGGTATCGATAGGGCATAGGTTTCATAAAGGCAAAACAATGGCCGGTTGCGACTGCAGCCGGCCATTGTTTGTGGTGTTTGAAAGGGTTTTATAGAGTATTCTCACCGACTGGCCAGTTAAAAGTTTTTTGCGAATTCATAAGATAAATGGATTGGGCTTAAGAAGCAATACCATAGCGTGGATTATCTCGTGGGATCGTGCAGATAGCGCCGGGGAAGCCGTGCCCCAAGTTGGGCAATAACTTCATGGGGAATACCCTCCATCCAATTGGCCAGATCGGTTACTGAAATCTTCTGGTTGCCCGATTGCCCCAAAAGCACAACTTCTGCACCGGGTTTGAGTGGGGGCATGTCGGTTATATCCACAAGGGTTAAATCCATGCACACTTTGCCAACAACCGGGCAGCGCTGTCCGTTGATGAGCACCTGTGCGCGGTTGGATAACCGACGGTTGTAACCATCGGCATATCCCAGGGGTAACAGGGCGATGTGCGAAGGGCGTTGTACGGTAAAACTGCCACCATAACTGAGCGTTTGGCCTGGAGATACGTTGCGCACCTGAATGATGCGAGCTTTGAGCGACAGGGCCGGGCGCAATGGCAAATTGGCAGATCCTTCTGCCGGGGGTAGCCCGTAAGTGAGCAACCCCACGCGCACCATATCAAAGCGGGATTCGGGCACATGAATGGTCATGGCGCTGTTGGCAACATGTCGCCAGCGGGGGGTGATGTTGGGCAAGGTGTTGAGCACCTGGGTGTATTGGGCAATTTGTGCGCGTGCTTTGCCGTAATCTGCAACACATTCCCAGGCAATATGTGTGGCCACACCTTCCAGTTTGAGGTGAGGGTCGCGGTTGATGCGGTTGGCAAAATCGAAGGTTTGATGAGGTGCAATGCCCACACGCCCCATGCCCGTGTCGATTTTGAGATGCACGTTTGCAGGTATTTTTTGCGCTTTTGCGGCTTTTGACAGGGCGCAGATGCTTTCTTCTGTGCTGACAACGGCCGATAAATGGGCGGCCACAAGGGCTTCGGCCTGATCTGGCAAAGCCGGGCCCAGCACCACCACCGGGGCGTCAATGCCGGCTTCGCGCAATTTTAGCCCTTCTTGTAAAATGGCCACGCCCAATGCAGCAGCCCCGCCGCAAATGGCGGCCTTTGCCACTTGCTCCAGACCATGTCCGTAGGCATTGGCTTTGATGACAGCCATCACGTCGGTTTTGGGGCCGACCAAATGGCGAACTGCGCTGATATTGGACGAAATGGCCGACAGGTCAACTTCGAGCCAGGCGGGACGATCAATGGCAGAAGCAATCATATATTAATACAGAACCTCATAACGCGACCCTTGATCGGGGTATTTGGTGACTTCAATGCGCACGGGAAATGCCTGTTTGAGCGATTCGACGTGGGTGATCACGAGAATTTTTTCAAAATCTTCACTGATTGCCTGAATGGCTTCTACCAGGTTGTCAATGCCTTCGGCATCCTGGGTGCCAAAACCTTCGTCAATGATGAGGGTGCGCAAACGCGTTCCGGTGCGACTGGCCAATAATTTGGACAAGGAGATGCGAACGGCAAAGTCAACCCGAAAAGCTTCTCCGCCCGAATAGAGTTCATAACTGCGTTCGCCCAATTCATCGCTGATTTTAATGTCGAGGGTTTCGCGGGTGCCGCCTTTTTTTAAATCGCGCAACGATTCAATGGATATTTGTGTGCGGTTATCGGTCAGGCGCGATAAAATGCGGTTGGTCTCCGTTTCAATTTCGGGAATGGCCTGTTCAATAATCAAAGCCTGGATGCCGTCTTTGCCAAAGGCGGTCACAAGTTCTTTGTAAATTCGGGCTTCTTTTTGGGCTTTTTGGGCCTTTTCAATGACTGTTGGGCGCTCGGATTCCATTTGTTGGCACTGATCGATTTGGGTTTGCAGCCCTGCCTGTTGTTGCAGCAATTGGTCGCGCTGACTGCGTTTTGTGCGCAAGGCGATGTGTACGGTTTCGGCTTCCTGCAAGATCACCTCGCTTTTGATGATGGCGCGATCGAGATCGGGAAGCCGATGGGCGGCTTGTTGTTGCAAGTTGAGGAGGGAGATCAAACGGGTTTGTGCCATCTGGTGGCGTTGTTGTGCCCCTGCACATTCACGCTGGGCAGCTTGAAGGCGTTCATAACACATCGGGGCGTCTTTGAGTTGCTGCAAAGTATGTGTAGCCATCTGGTGCTGTTCGGGAGAATAGGCAAGGGTTTGGATTTTGTTAAAAATTTCTTTTAACGCTTTGCGTTCTTTTATGGCATAGCGCTCTTCGTCAAGCCACTGTTTGGCCATATCCCGTTTTTGGTGATAAGTGGGCAGGGTTTCGCGGGCTTTTTTCAGGCGTTCTTCCGCGGCCAATATCAAAGCCCAGTGGGTTTCAACCGTTTCGAGTTCTTTGAGTTTTGCCTGCAAGGTGCGATGTTCGGCTATCGGATAAAGATTGGTTAAATGATCGCGCCGGGCCTGGGCCAATGCACGGGCATCAGAGCTGTTTTCCGTTTGTTCTTTTAATTTGTTTTCTATTTCGAGGATGTCGCGCTTGATCGTTTCCAATTCAAGGGTTGCGTTTTCAGATTCTTGCAGAGCGGCTTCTGCTTCGGCTACTGCACGGGCAACACGCTCGCGTTCGGACAGCCGATTTTTGAGTTCCTGATAGTGTCTTCGAAGGTGTTCGCGTTCGGTTTCGGCCTTTTGCAAAGTGATTTTAAGGGTTTGCATTTCTGATTGGGCCTGCCGAAACTGGGCTTCAAGGTTTGCCAGGACTTCGGCGCGGTGGGTGTCATTGAGCGTGCTGCCACAAAGCGGGCATTGGGTGTTGGTTACCTGGCGCAAGGCGGCCTGCTGGTGTTCGATTTCGACACAGGTTTTCTGCAGGGCTTTTAGATGATGGGTTTCGGTTTCAATCTGGATGTTGAGGGCGCTGCCCCGATCGCGCACCTGATCGCGTTCGGTTTCAGTCGTTTTGATGGCTGTTTGCTGTTTTTGGGCTGCTTCAAGCAATGGGCGGCGGTTGGTTTTTTCACCGGACAGCTTTTCCAAGCGCTCTCGCTGTTCTTGCCGGGTCTTGTGCGCAACTTGCCAGGGGGTGCATGCAGAATCGACTTGGCGTTCTAGGTCGCGGATGGTGCGCTCAATGAGATCGCGCTGTTCGCGCAAGACCTGCCAGTGGCGATCTTGCTCTCGGGCTTTGCGCAGGGTTTCAACACGGGCTTCCATATCTTCTTTGTCGTGCAAAAGGGCCTGGGCTTCTGCGATTTCCCGTTCATTGTCTTTGATGCGCAATTCCCATTCACCGAGCCGGCGTTCGACCTCATAGCGGGCTTTGTCTATTTCTCGCTGCAGTTCGTTGGCGCGCTGTTCTAAAGGGCGCACGTCATGGGCCTTTTTTTGCAGGGCTGCTTCCGCTTGTTGCAAGGTGCGATATTTTTCGGCATCGGCCTCTATGGCGTCCTTTTGCAAAAGCACGTCCTGAACGGTCTGGAGATGTTTTTGAGATATTTCAAATAGTGTTTTGGTTTCGGCCATTTCCCGGTCAATGCGTTCGATTTCCATTCTCAAACCATCGCGTTCGGTGATGAGGCGTTCGCGTTTGGCGAGGTTTTTGCGCACTATGTCGAGGTGGTTTTCTGTGGTTTCAAGATCTTTTTCCAGAGCGATCATTTGTTCATGGACCATATCGCATTTTTTTTGAATGTCGCCTTTTTGCGCGATAATGGCATCCAGTTCTGTGAGTCGGGTTTGGGTATTCAGATATTGAACTTCGGCCTGCTGGGCATAAGTTCTCGACAAACCGGATAGATCGTCATAACGAGACAGGCCCAGAATATCGGCCAGAATGTTTTTGCGTTCGCGGGCATTGCGGCGGGTAAATTCATCGGCGCGACCCTGCAATAAAAAGGCCGAGTTGATGAAGGTATCGTAATTCATGCGCAGCAAACCATTGAGCCGATCCTGTGTTTTGCGCACAGAATCTTCTTCCGAAATGGTTTTGTAACTGCCTGTTTCGGGGCTGTAAATTTGAACCTCAAGGCGTGTGGTGCCTGTGCGGGTTGTCTTGCGAAAACTGCGGCTGACGCGATATCGGGTGCCTTCCAGATGAAATTCAAAATCGACCTGCATTTCGGTGGTGCCAATGCGCAACAACCCTTCGCTGGGGCGGCGTTCCACACCGGATTTTCGCGCTTCGCCCCACAAAGCCCATGTGATGGCATCCAGAAGAGCCGATTTGCCATGGCCATTGCGACCCGATATACATGCCACATGAAAACCGGTGAAGTCGAGTGGGGGAACTCCTTCTCCATAACTGAGGAAATTTTGCACAGAAAGGGAAATGGGGATCACGGCGTGTTTCCTTCGATGAGTTCGGCTTCCAGGCGCTGGGCATAGGTGAGCATATCTTGTTTGATTTCTGCAAGGTCGGGGTGGTTTTGCACATAGGCTTGCAGGGCATCCTGAAGGCCCATATCTTCGGAAATGCTGGCCCG
>CAXNEV010000287.1:0-5443 GCA_964200925.1 Candidatus Latescibacterota bacterium
GCCTTCGCCCACCTGCCGCCCCACTTCTTGCCGTACGGCTTTTGCAATTTCTTCTGCCGTTGCACCTTCAATGCGCACATCCCCCACCCCGGTCCAGTGATCCACCCGCGTGCGATCACTGGTTAATGGCACTTCCACAAAATCGAGATCCCCCGCCACATGGCGAAAAGCCCGATGCGCAAAATGTACATCGGGATCGGCATCTTTCCAGCAGGCTTTAAACCGGGGCACAGATCGACCGGGTTGGCTCACACTGCCATGTGTAAACCCCAGATCAACCAGCACCCGAAACGTATCGTCGTTGGCCGAAAAATTCCCTCCGCGAAAAGCCCGAGGGCGTTCGCCCAGATGATCATCAATTTGAGAAAGGGCTTCCTGCAAAATCGCGTGTTGTTCCTCTGCCGTATACCCCCCCAGATAATCATGCGCACCCGCATCTAAATAATGATCTTTCCAGCACTGCGGGTGCATGTGCATGCCCAATTCGACCCCTGTTTCATCGGCAATTTGGCGCAACAAATCGCCCTGCACAACTGCTGTGTCTGGCACAACAAACAGCGTGGCGGGAATCCCCTGTTTGGCCAAAGCGCCACAATAGTTTTGCACGGATCGGGCCGCAAAAGCCCAATCGGATGGCCCTCCGGTGGGAGAACATTTTGCAATGCGTTCCACATCCATGGTCATACACACATACAGCGGATGGTCTGCCATAAAAAAAACCCTTTCAATCCAGTAAAATATCCAGCACCTGTTCGTTGGCATCAATCAACGGATGTCGTTCATCTTTTAAGGGCAATGACACAAATTGTCCTGTTTGAGCAGATTGATAGGCGGCTGTTTTGATCTGCGCGACCGCAAGGGCATTGTGAATCCCCGTGGTTGGAGAACAACCCTGTTCAATGCAATCGATCAGGTGTTGTACACACCCAGCGGTCCCGGTTTCTGGAATATCCTCGATGTCTTCAATCTCTCGGCCATTCACCAAATATCCTGTGCGTGAAACCTGCACCCAAACCCCTTCCCCATTCACTTGTACCACATCCACCATCCCGTCTCGATCGCGCGCAGTTGTGCGTCCCACCGTGAGCGTGGCCGTCATCTTGTCATATTCACAACACAACATGGCAATATCTTCCGTGCCATAGATTTGATACGCCTCAAAAAACGCATTTTGCATGTGGCAAAAAATGCGTTTGGGCATTCCGAACTGCCAGAAGAGATAGTCCACAACATGGCTGCCCAGGTTCATCAATTCACCGCCACCGTTCTGTCGGGCCGGTGTTGGATAACTCACATACGCCATCAAATCGCCTTTAAATTGCTTCAGGCTGTTGTGGGCATAAGCCACAATCCGTCCATATTCACCGATTTCAATGGCCCGTTTTAACCGCATCATAGGGGGCATAAAGCGCATGGGATAGGCTAGCACCACTTTCACTTGCGTTTGAGAAACCGCTTCAAAAATCGCTTTTGCCTCGGCCACCGTGCGACCAATCGATTTGTCCACCAAAACGTGTTTGCCACAAGAAACTGCCTTGTTAATTAACGACCGCTTTAAATAAAAGTCGGTGCAAATCGACACAATATCCACCTCGGGATCTTCAATCACCGCATCGTAATCGGAAACCACATTGATCCCATACAAATCCGACAACCCTTTGGCCTTTTGTGGGTTGTGCTCTGCTGCCGCCACAATCACACAGTCGGATCGCTTCTTCCAGATGGGTCCATAAACATTTTGATGTGCGCGATTGCCAATCAATCCAATGCGATACATAACCGCCCCTATGCTTTTACATCACCTTTTAAACCCAACCCATTACCCTTCCGCATACCTCGGAGATTCAAAGTTCAATTGACGCGACCAGTGATCCACTTCGGAGATCACACCATACAGTTCCGGTCGCCGATCTGACAGATGATTGCCATCGGATGCTTCAGACAAATCCACGTCATGAATCAGCACATCGGGCACATTGGATTGCAATTTGGCCGCCACATCGCCTTTGGGATCGGTGATCAATGCCACACCCGGATGTGTGAAACAAACAAACATTTGATTTTCATAAGACCGGGTGCGCATCCACCACTCGTTTTTTTCATGCGACATGCCATAGGTCGGCATCAAACAGATTTTTGCCCCTTTCAACCGCAACGTGCGAATCGATTCTGGCCAGCGTCGATCTGCGCAAATCACCACGCCCACCCGGCCAAAATCGAGATCAAACACCGGAATGTCTTCTCCTCGCGCAAACCGGACATCGTGGGTTTGCAAATGCGTTTTGTAATACGTACCCACCCGCTCGCCCTTGCGGTTGATCAATAATGCCGCGTTGAAAAAATACCCCCCGCGCATTTCCGTAAACCCAAATACCACATTCACATGTGCTGTTTTTGCCATTTCGCACACGCGATAAATATAGGTGCTGTTAGCCACCTCTTGTGCCACCGTGGCAAAACGGTCAACCGTCCAATCTTTTTCTGTCACCGCATACCCGTCCAAAAAACATTCCGGCGTTACAAACACATCCAACCCCCTGGCATGCGATTCAAACTGGTTTTCAAAAATCGCCCAATTTCCCGCCACATCCCATTTGGCCGGAAATGCTTTCAACATGCCAATTTTGACCTTTCCATCGCCAGTCATATCAAAATCCTTTGATACATAAGTTGGAAAAACACAAAAACAGGAGACTGGAGGCCTGAGGCTGGTTCCCATTCCTACCAACCCCAAGCCTCATCCTCACCTCAACGCCTGTTCAAAATCGGCACACAAATCATCGGCATCTTCAATGCCCACCGCCACGCGAATCAATTTATCCGATATGCCAACCGCTTCTCTTGCCTTTTTCGACAACCCGGAATGAGACGTTTGTGCCGGCCGGGTAATCAACGACTCTACCCCGCCCAAACTGGGAGCGACAACAGATAAAGTCAACCGCGACAAAATGCGGTCGGCCACAGCCACATCCCCTTTGGCTTCAAAACTCAACACCCCACCACACCCGCAAAACAACCGTTTGGCCCTCTCGTGTTGCGGATGTGTTTTTAACCCCGGATAATTCACCCGCTCTACCCCTTCATGACCGGCCAAAAACTCCGCCAACCGTTGGGCATTTTCGTTTTGCTGATGAACGCGTAATGCCAGCGTTTTCATCCCACGATGCAACAAAAAACATGCGTGTGGATCCAAACAGCCACCCAGATGATTGAGCCGATGAATTACCCGATTCACAATATCTTTGCGCCCCACCACGCACCCGGCCACAATATCGGAGTGCCCGTTTAAATACTTTGTACAACTGTGCACCACCACATCAAAACCGATATCCACAGGCCGAAAATTCACCGGTGATGCAAATGTATTGTCAATCATCGTCGTCAAACCATGCTTGCGCCCAAAAGCCACAACCGCTTCCAGATCGGCCACTTCCAACAGCGGATTGGTCATGGGTTCCACGTAAATCGCTTTGGTTTCTTTGCGCACCAACCGATCCCACGTTTCAGGGGCATTGCCGTCAAAAAAATCCACCGAAATGCCATAATCCTGAATGCCCTGCGTCAAGAAACTCAAGGTGCCGCCATAAAGACAATCTTGCGCCAGGATATGATCGCCTGTTTTGAGTTCTGTCAACAACAACGTGGTAATGGCCGCCATACCCGAAGCCATCACCACAGCGGCTTCGGCCCCTTCAATACGCGCCAGTTTGTCATGCACCACCCGATGATTGGGCGTGTTGTTCAACCTGATGTATTTTAAATCGTGATACGATCCTTCCCCGCCATATTGAAAAGTCGCACTTTGAAAAATAGGGAGTGTAACGGCCCCGTCATACTGGGTGCTGATTTCACCTGCATGAATCAAATCTGTTGCCATTTTTGCCATCGCATCCTCCTATAAAATAATTTCGCCAAATATAAACCCGCCCTTCTCAAACGGCAAAAGAAAAGCCAACCTATATCCCCAGATTTCAATTAAAAACCACGCCCGTCATAAACCAGGTTCCATGCACAATGGGAAATAGCTTGTTATAAAATCCAAAATGGATTAATTTTTCTAAAAACCAAACCAGGAGTTTTTTATGCCTCACATTTTGATTATCGATGATGACATCACCACCCGCCGGTTTTTACAAAGCGTATTAGAAGGGGAGCAACACACTGTTTTTACAGCAGACAACGGCATTAGCGGTACACGCATCTATCGGCAGGAAATCATAGACCTCGTCATCCTCGACCTGTTGATGCCTGAAAGAGATGGCATAGATATTTTGCGCGATCTTCGCGCCAACAACCCTCAAACCAAAATCATTGTGATCTCTGGTGCCGCCCGGGAATTGTTGGATGTCATCAAAGAAATTGGCGCAGACAGCACAATTTCAAAACCAATCAAGGCCAAGGAACTCATCGAACAGGTCAACCAACTTTTACCTGCCAGTCAGGCTTGAACCTCACCTAAAACCAAAAGGGCTTGAATATCGCTGACATTCAAGCCCTCTTTCTCATAGAATTCGCTGCTGCTCCTATCGCATTTTCCACCGCATGCGTGTGACGTCTCCATTTTTAAAAGTAAACCACTTGGTCCAATCCGATTCAGATCCTCCTACGCGCACTGTGCAATCCACATGCAATTCCCCATTGCCATCTGATACATCATTGTTGCGCACATCCATGCGCACGGTTTCTTCGCCATAGTGACTGCGCAAATAAGCAATGGCCTTTTGTTTTAAATCGTCTTCTTTCAATTCTGCCATTTCATCCTCCACAAAAATTAAAGAGACAGTGGTTGTGCCATCGTCCATCGTCTTTTCGCTTCCCGCCAACCCTAAACCGTTGCCACCAACTGCTCATAAACACAATTTTCACCAAGGCCTTCAAACCGGTTGTTTTCAATGACACAGTCCTGAGCTTCTTTCGACACCTTCACCCCAACACGCTGCCACGCATTGCCCGAATCCGAAATCTCATTGTTGCGAATCACCACATCACATGTCAACCCCCTGATGTCCACCCCCACCCCATCCAGCTTAAACCCATTGTCGCGAATCACACACTGTTCCACGACATTGCGATGGGCACCTCGAAAATCCGTCACCGGCACGCGAAACAACACCCCCACCTTTTCATTGCGTTCAATTTGGGTATTCACAATCCGGTTGTCCGTGTCGCGATGCCCGATGGAAATGCCAAAATCCCTGTTTTCTGAACACACACACCCATCCACCAGCCCATCGGAAACCCCCCAGCAAAAAAAGATGCCCTGGCTGTTGCCGGTTGCCGTGCAATTGACAAACACGGGCCGCTGTGACCCACTGCCAGGATGAAAACCCAAATTGGCATTGTTTATCGCCTGGCACGACTCAAAATGCACATCATCGCATATTTGAAAACTGAACCCATCACCGTGATAATTGCGAGCCGTAACCTTGCGAAAAACAAACCG
>CAXNEV010000288.1:0-5420 GCA_964200925.1 Candidatus Latescibacterota bacterium
CTAAAACAGATTGGGAAATGCCTGCATATCCCAAAATGGCTGTTAAAGGCTGGTTGATTTCATGAGCCGCTCCGCCAGATATTTCGAGCAATGCCTGAAGGCGTTCGGTTTCTAAACGCTGCATATCGGCATGGTGCCTGTCTGACAGATCGCGCACGACACCAATATAAAATATCTCTCCTGCAACCTTAAAAGATACCAGTGTCCATTCAACTGGAATTGGTTCACCTGTTTGTCGACGCAGTTTGCCTTCGCGAATGTTGGGGGTCGCCAAAGGGGCAAGAGATATCAGGGGCGTTTGGTCTTCTATAAATTGCGTGATATCCAAACCAATTAAAGATTCCTGAGAATATCCACACAATTGCCCGGCACTATTGCTTGCCAGAATAATCATGCCGTTTTGATTGGTGAGAAAAATGGCATCGCCAATATATTGCAAAATGATTGACGATTGGGTTTCGGCAGATTTGCGTCTGCGAATATCGCGAAAACGCAATAAAACGTGTTGTTTTTCATGGATGTCTATTGAACACAAATCGACATCAACTGGAAGCAGTTTGTTGTTGGGCAAAAAAAGATGGATTTCAAAGATGGGAATATCACTGCCATCCAGCGCGCCAGAAAAGGCCACTTCAAATTTTTTTTTATCTTCGTGGTAGAGCAGGTCGTATATGGAGCCCTTTAAAAAAGTGCCGTTGTTGTCTGTTAATAATCGGGCGGCCATGTCATTCATCTGCTGAATAGAACCCGTTTGGTCAATGACCATCGTTGGGTCTGCGGTGCGTTCAAATAATGCCCTGTGATAGATTTCCGATTCTCGAATTTGTTGTTCGAGGTTTTGGATGCGCAATTGCACATTGGTTCTGGCGATGAGTTCCGTCAGGACAAAAGGTTTGGTGACATAGTCATTGGCACCTTTTTGTAAGCATGATGCAATTTGCTGGTGTTCTGTTTGTGCAGATATAATGATCACCGGAACAGTGCACAATGCCTGATCCTGTTTCAGAATTTCAAGCACAGTCACCCCGTCTAAAATGGGCATGTTCAGGTCGAGGAAAATGAGATCTGGAAGATTTGTGCGGGCGGCGTTTAATCCCAGATGACCATCTTCGGCAAGTGCAACCTGATGGCCATGAAAAGAAAAGGCAGAAGAGAGAAACTCGCGAATGTCGCGTTCATCGTCAATAATGAGAATATGAGCCATAGGGTCTATGCACTGACAGCATGTTCTCCAGTGGTTTCTTGAAGGTATTGATCGGCGGTTTCTGAAAATCGGGCTTGAATATTGACGATTGCCGGGCTTGATACGGCAATTTTTTTGCACCATTCCGAAATCATTTCACAACAAAAGGCTTTGATGGTGACATGGCGGCGAATTTGCGCTTCCCGGTTGTTCTGACCCTCGTTGGTTTGTTGGAAACGCTCTTTGTAAAGTTTCAAAGCAAATTCCAAGAGATAATCCATAAAATAATTTAATGCCAAATTGCGGGCTTTTTTGCCCATGTCTTCGGTGTAGGCCGATTTTTTATAGCGCATTAAAATTTCCTCCTGAATTTGGAGGCGGTCGCCAGAACTCAGGTATTCCTTTTTGCGCAGGCCCAGGTAAATGCGCGCCAGGCTTTCAAGGGTGGGAACAAACATGCCAAGCCGGGTGCCTACAGAAAAAAGCAGGTGTTTGATATGGCCATCTTGCATAAGCGCCAGCACTTCTTCTACAAGAGCTTCATCTAATACAGAAGTCAGATTTTCTGTATAGGATTTAATTTTGTTTTCAGGATCCAGATTTAAACCGACAACACGTTCTATCATTTTGTCATTAAAACGCATTTTTTCGGAGGGTAAAACATAGGAACTGGCCAAACGGCTTGCTGATTTAAGACCTTCGCGAAAAACGGGATCTGCAAAAAGTGCGTCAAAGTGTTCGCGAGGGGCATACAGAGAACTGGGTTTGATTTCTGGATTGGTAATAACGGGTTTCCAGATTGGGTTGGTCAATACAATTTGCAAAGACCGGAAACTTCGCATGATATGCTCTTCTTTCGAAATGGCACCACTGCCCGTTTGAGGTGGTTTTCGAACGGGCTTTTTTGCCGGGCCTTTTTTATCTGCACTTTGGGCCTGTTTTTCGATGCTGTGGAGATTGGTGTCAGGTTGAACGGGTTCTTTTCTGGCATCTGATGGTTTTTCAACTTGTTGTCCGGTTTCTTCCAGTGTTTTTATATCGCGCATCAGATCGGTTGTGGGCGGGTCGTCGTCTTCTGTTTTTTTCTTTTTGGATGCAACACGTTGCACTTTGGCCGGTGAGGTGTAGTCAATCGGGGTTTCAGATGGCGTTGCCGATTCTGAAGCGGATACAGGTGTTTCAACCGGCGTTGTCGGGGTCTCTGTATGTTTGGTCTCAGCCTGAGGAAGCGGTATTTCCTCGTCTTCATCCTTTTTCTTTTTGGATGCTATGCGTTGGACTTTGGCCGGAGACATATATTGGCGCGGTTCATCATTTTGCACAGATGCTGAAAAATTCTCGTTGGGGGTATCCTGGGTTTCTACCGGTTCTGATTGGGTATCTGTATGTCGGCTGTTTGTCTGCGTTTCGGCAGGGCCTGCGAAGTCTTTCAACATCTGTTCCTTTTGCAGACCAACAGCTTTTTTGAAGGATTTAAAACCGTCATTGGCCGTTGCCAATAATGCACCAGGAGAAATTTCAGATGTGGCCGTTTTCAGTTCATCAATGACGGAGCTTGCAAAATTCTGGAAATTTTTGAACAGGCCTGAGCCCAAACCCGGACCCTTTTTTTTCACTGCTTTTTTGATCGGCGCAGTTTTTTTGGAAGGTTTTTCAACCGATTTGGCAGCCGCATGGGATGGGGCAGGCGCACGTTTTGCCGGGGCGGGTTTGTTTTTGGATGGGGAAGGACCTTCGACCTTTTTTTTGGCCTTGGCCTGAGTCAGTGCTTCCTGTAGTTTGCTCTGTGCGTCGGACATAAGTGAAACCTGTTTGAATCAAAAACAGCTATAGGCTATTGTTAGTTCTTAATAAATATACGGTTAAAAAATTTGAAGGCAATTTTTTTGTTTTGCCCCAATTCCTAACGCAGGTTTGTTGGCAGGCGATTGTATTTCTGAAGAATGCGGATCAAGTCGTTATGGGGCAGAGCAGGCATCTTGCGATCATCGCGCCCAACCATCTGTTCTGCCACACACAGGGCATTGACAATGGCTTCTTCTGTGGCTTCTATAACGGCTTGAAAATGCGTGTTGAGTTGGTCGTCGCGCAAAACGGCAACCGTATCTTGTATGGCTCGGTTGCGCACAATTTTTTGCGCCGTTGAAAAGGCAATGGCCAAGTCGCCACTGCTGGTGCGAGATATGGTGCCGGTGTGGCTGATCCCAAGGGCTGCGCGTTTGCACAATCTGTTCAACTGGTGGGGCAACAGCGGGGCATTTGTTGCAATAACCACAATAATGGAGCCATCGCGGGTAGAGGGGGTGCGTTCTGGTGGCATTTCTTGCCCAACGGGAACACCTGCGATGGTCAGTTCTGCGCGTCGTCCACAATTGGCATTCACCAATACACCAACGATATGGCCATCGGGCAAGAGGCGAGATGCCGTGCCAATACCGGCTTTAAATTCATAAGCGCGCATGCCGGTGCCTGCCCCAACAGATCCTTCTGCAACAGGGCCACCTGTGGCCGTTTCAATGGCTGTTATGACGTGTTCAATTTTCACATGGCGTCCGGCAATGTCGTTGAGCCCACCATCGTAACATTCGGCTACCACTGGCAGAGGCACGCGATCCGGGTTTTGTTTGAGCATATAAGATACCACACCGCTATATCCTTCCCCAATGCTCAATGTGTTGGTGAGCACAATGGGCACTTCCAGCAGGCCGCGTTCCTGAATCCATTCCATGCCCGTCATTTCGCCGTTGCCATTGAGGGATTCGGCAGCGGCATAAACCTGATTTTCATAAACATCGGGAAAAGGCACAACAGCCGTAACACCTGTTCGCACAGGGCCTTTGCCCACGACGAGTGGGCCATTGCCGTCATGGAGTGTGACATGCCCTACACCCACACCGGGCACATCGGTGATGGCGTTGAAGGATCCTGTGGGCAGCGTGCCAATGGCAATGCCCAGTTGCCGTGCGCGCGGGCGTTGGGCATCGGCGTTTAAGGGGAAAAGCAGGCCTATCCACAACATAAAAATCCAGAGAAATGCATAAGTCCATGAATGATGGGTGATGGACAACAGAATCATGTTTGTATTCCAGTGCATTTATCGCGTCATTCTTTTCACAAAGGCCAATATGAACAGGGCAATCATAAAGGCACCATTGAAGGCTTCTGTCGCTGCAAAGACACGCGCCATGCCCAAAGGTGTAAAATCGCCATAACCCACAGTTGTGAAGGTAACAACGCTGAAATAGGTGGCATTGCCGAAAAGGACGAGATTTTCATAAAAACTTGCTTCTGTGTTGAACCTATAGATTTGGCCTTCATATTTGAGGCCAAGTATGCCAAATAGGATGGCGTTAAACACAATGTAAATTATAGAAGAAAAAATGATGCGATACGGGATTTCACCATATCCACAAAGCAAATCGACGAGTTTTGACCACATGCGCGTCAATGAAAAAAGAGGCATTTGTTTGCGTTTGGCTACCATTTCAAGATAGAAAAACTCACCTGCAATATCGGCTGTGCCTGCGGTTTCATAACATTTTCTTAGGTTGCGATAGATTTCCTCAGCTTCCAGGTACTTGATGTTTGCCGCCTGTGTGTTGCCTTGTTTGTTTAAGATGTCGGCCTCATGATGGTTAATCACATGTTTGTTCTTTCCCCAATGCACACGTTCAAGGTCTGTTTTGTCAAGGGTAACGCCCAGAAGGTTAGCTCCTTCCAGGTGTGCTTCTTTCAGGTTTGCATGGGACAGATTTGCTTTGAACAAATTGGCATGGCGAAGATTTATGCCAAACAAATGCCCATCGCTCAGATTGGCGCGGGTGAGATTGGCATGTGACAGATCTGTTTCCATGATAAAGGCATCTGATAAATCGGCTTTTACCAAGTGAAAACCGCACATAGGCTGTTGTTTTTTAGTTTTTTCCTCCAGATGAAATTTAATTTCAGCAGAGGTTTTTTCTTTCTGTGTATTGTGCCAGAAACACACTCCTTTTTCAGAAATGGATTCCTGACATGCTATGCCGTCGGGTGAAACATAGGTGCATAGGAACATAGGGCTTTTCATAGGGGTTCTTCTATTTGTGTTTGCGGTTTTTCCACGTAAATTTCCCCAGCGTTCCGGCAATTCCCATAAACAGGGTATAGGGCAATTGAAACAATTCCCAAACAGGGAGCACAAACAGCAACTTTTGGCGGTTAAACAATCGCGCACCATGTCCAACAACAAGCAGATCTG
>CAXNEV010000289.1:0-5420 GCA_964200925.1 Candidatus Latescibacterota bacterium
AATTTCAAACGCCCCCGGATTTCTTTTAAGGCATCCTCGGCAATGGTGGCTTGCACCGGGTTGAGCGTTAACCCTCCAAAAAAGGCATGGGTTTGTTCTATGGTCATGGCCGTGACATCGGTCAGGTTTTTGCCCTCAATTTTTACAGATAACGCCTCGGACTTGAGCCTGGCCCCTTTGCATTGGGGGCAGGTGCCCATTTTCATAAACGGCGTTAACCGCTTGATCGCCACGGGATTTTGGCCTTCGGCAAAACTGCGTTCCAGCGGCGTTAAAATCCCATCAAAAGTATCGCGATGCCGTTTGACGGTGCCGTCGCGCCGCTGCCATTCAAATACCATGCGCCCCTCAATGCCATAGAGCAACTCGTGGCGGCCTTTTGGCGAGATTTTTTTCCAGGGTGTGTGAACATCAGCTTTGTGCCGCTTGAGCACCCCGTCATAAAAGTGAATCTTCCACCGGTTTGCCGGAATGCCAAGCGGAGCAATAGCGCCTTCCATCACAGACAGAGACTCATCTGGAATAACCTTCTGGATATCCAGGGCCACATGCGTACCCAATCCATTGCACTGCGGGCACATTCCCTGTGGGCTGTTAAACGAAAACAACTGAGGCGTGGGTTCTGGCACACCTTGCCCACATACAGGACAGGAAAAACTCGTGCTCAACAAAATGTCAGCCCCGCCTTCTGGGCTGATAATAACCGATCCTTTGCCCATCAACAGCCCTGCATCCACAGCTTCGCCGATGCGGCCCTGGCCTTCTTGTTTCACCACCAACCGGTCAATCACCACCTCAATATCGTGCCGTTTGTAACGGGCCAGTTTGGGCACCTGTGCCAGAGTCATCACCTGCCCATCCACACGCACCCGGATATAACCTTCTTTTTGCAAATCTTCAAACAAATCGAGATATTCGCCCTTGCGACCCTTGACAACAGAAGCCAGCACCAGAATGCGCGTGCCGTCACCAAGGGCCATGATGCGGTCCACAATGCCATCGCGCGTTTGCGCCCCGATGGGGGTATTGTCGTGAATACAATGTGGAATGCCGATGCGGGCAAACAACACCCGCAAATAATCGTAGATCTCAGTCATGGTGCCCACTGTAGAACGCGGATTGCGCCCGGCTGTTTTTTGTTCGATGGAAATGGTGGGTGACAAACCCGTAATCAAATCGACATCGGGCTTTTCCATTTGCCCCAAAAATTGGCGGGCATAGGCCGATAAAGATTCGACATAACGCCGCTGTCCTTCGGCATAAATGGTGTCAAATGCCAGAGACGATTTTCCAGAACCAGAAACACCGGTAAAACAAATTAATTCATGTCGGGGCAATACCAGGCTCACATTTTGAAGGTTGTGAACCCGTGCACCTTTGATGATCAGATTTCGCGACTCCATCAACTTCACTCCATTTTTCAATAAAAAACAATCATTTAAAATAAAATCCAAGTTTGTTGAGCCTCATGAAAACCACAGAACAATATACTACACGAACGTTCACTCATCAAGACCCAATTACCAGGTGTTTTCAAAGGGAAATTTCCACCTTTCACCCGAAGATGACCTTAAAACTTCTTGTCTGATGGGTAAATTCCCTTTATAATTCCTTAAAATTCCTCAAAACCCGAGCAAACAGGTCAAACCATGTCCGTCACATCAACAAAACAGAAAATCCTCACCGTTGACGATGAGGTAGCTATTGTTGATTTGATTGTCGATATTCTCGAATCTCATAACTATCAGGCAATCCGTGCGACCAAATGGACCGATGCCCTTCATGCCCTCACCCATGAAAATCCGGATCTGATTCTGCTCGATCTCAAAATGCCCACGATCCACGGCACCTCCATGCTGGAATTTATACGCAGTCAGGGTTTTGATATTCCCGTCATCATTGTATCGGGATTTGTCACACAATCGGTCAGTGAGGAACTTCGCCGACAAGGGGTTCACAGCATTATCCACAAACCCTTTAAAGGGCGCGATCTGATTTTGGAAATTGAACGCGCATTGGGCAAACCGCAAATTCCTCCGGCCCAAATGCCCCATCAACACAATGCGGTGAATGCCCTGTACAATCGGCCACTCACCGCCATTCCCGAACCCGACGAAAACAGCACTGTTCCTTCATCCATGGATGCCCTTTACGGCACCCAAACACGCACATCTGAAACCCCTCCAACACAGGCTGAAACCAGAGCGCTGTTTCAAAACCTCGAAAACACAGCGCCCGCCTCAAAAAAACAGGCAACACCCGAGCAGGATATATTGAATGCCCTGCAAAAAGCCAAACCCACCGACACCCAAACACCTGCCCCTCCCATTGCGCCACCGGCCGATCTTTTGGAAGCACTGCAAAAAAAGGCACTCGAAAAAAAAGATACCTCCACATCCATCGACGCATTGCTCGACAAACCTATTCAATCTGCCTCACCCGCAAAAACTCCACAGACCAGTACCCCTGCCAATCAAGACGTCCCGTTGACAAACAACATGGATCCGCTGCTGGATACTGCGCCAAAAAGAGAGGCGCAACCAACCAATTCGCTGGGCTTGCGCGAACCGTCTTATGCTCGCCCGCGCAAACAACGGATGGCCAAAGGCAACGTTTTGTTTATGGGTGGCATCACCATTGTTTGTATTTTGATTGCCGGAATTTTGGCCATCATGCAATGGGTGTCGGCAGAATTTGACCCGACCGCTTTAAAACAACAAACCCAAGATGCCATTTCCAATCAGGTCAAAGACGAGATATTGCGCGAACTGCAAAAAGGCAATCAGGCGCTGCCACAAAAAAAATAATCGACTTTCGCCCCTCCCAAAAATCAAGCCCTCGACCGGGTGGTCGGGGGCTTTTTTTGCCTGACAGATTAACACTGTCTCATTTCTTGACAAATCGCCCAACGCCCCCTATATATCCACATACCCATTTCATTTAAACAAACCATTCAAGGAGTTTCCAATGGCATTAAACGTCGCCGTTGTGGGATTGGGCGGCATTGGCAACCGTCACGCAACCATTTACAACGATCACAAAGCATGCAACCTCGTGGCAGTTTGTGATCTGTTGGAAGACCGGGCCGATAAAGCCGCAGAAAAATACGGCACAAAAGCATTTTACTCGGTGCAGAGCTTGCTCAACAGCGGCATTAAAATTGACGCCGCCAGCGTGGCTTCTGCCGGGATTGAAAATGGGGGCGACCATTACAAACCCACCATGGAACTGCTCGAAGCCGGCATTCACGTTCTGGGCGAAAAACCCATTTCCAACAACATCGACGAAGCCCGAAAAATGGTGGCCAAAGCCAAAGAGAAAAAATTGCGATAGGGCATAGACCTCAACCACCGCTTTACCCCTGCGGCAAAACGCGCCAAACAATGGGTTGATCAGGGGCGCTTGGGTGAATTGAACATCATCAACATGACCATGTGGATCAACAACCCCAACGAATCGTCGCTGTGGTTCCATTTGCGTGCGTTGCACCCGCACTCCATTGATGTAATGCGATATTTTTGTGGCGATGTGGAAAAAGTGCAGGCCTTTTGCAAACGCGGCCTCGACAACAAAACCGGCAATCGCCGCAAATGCTGGTCCAATGCGCAAATCAATATGCTTTTTAAAAATGGCGTTGTCGGGTCTCTCACCGGCAGTTACGATGCCACCGGACCTGGTGGTTCTTACGGTTTGGAACGCCTCGAAGTGGTGGGTCACGACGCCCGGTTTATACTCGACGATGCCTGTGAACATTTGCACTTTCACCCTCGCCGCTCGATGGAACTGGAGCACTACGATTACATCGGGGGCATGATGGGTTTTAACGAAACCTTTCAAAGCCGCATTGGCCGCTGGATCGAACAAAATATAGAAGGTGTGGCCCCCGAAGATATTGAAGGCTCGGGTGAAGAAGCCCTCAAAGCCCAACTGGTTATTGAAGCCGCCATTGAATCTTGGGAAAATGGTAGCATTGTCACCGTGCCCGAATAGAACGTTAAAATCTCGTTAGAACGTTAAAACGTTGAACGTTAACATCTTGAAAACCAGGAGGGCTGCAACTCTTGTGGTGTTGGGTGGAACGTGCCAACGTTTAAACGTGCCAACGTTCAACGCGCTTTTAAATGGAGGAAGTGATGTTACGCGTCTGCGTAATTGGGATGGGCCCCATCGGCAATCTACATGCCGATATGTATGTTGAAAATGAACAAGCCGAACTGGTCGGCATTTGCGACATCGATGAAACCCGCGCCAATCATGCCGCCAAACGCCTGAATGTACCCGCTTTTTACAATGCCCCAAAGATGCTCGAAGCCTTAAAACCCGATATTGTCAGCGTGGCCACGGGCGGTTATGAATACGGCAGCGATCACTATATTCCCACCATGCAGGCCCTTGAGGCCGGTTGCCATGTACTGGGCGAAAAACCCATTTCTAACGACATCAAACAGGCCGAAGACATGGTGGCCAAAGCCAGAGAAAAAGGCGTTTGTTACGGCATCGACCTCAACCATCGGTTCACCCCGGCTGCCCGGTTGGCAAAAAAATGGGTCCAAGAAGGCTGTCTGGGTCATCTGCTTTTTGTCAACATGGCCATGTGGATCATGAACCCGGCGGAAAGCTCGCCGTATTACCACCTGAAGGCTTTGCACCCGCACACCATTGATGTGATGCGCTATTTTTGCGGCGACATTGAGGCTGTGCAGTGTTTTGCCCTGAAAGCTCCTGGCCGAAAGATCTGGTCAACTGCCCAGTTTAATATGCGCTTTAAAAACGGCGTGGTGGGCTCCCTCACCGGCAGTTATGACATCCAGCGCGGCCACCCCATGGAACGCTGTGAAGTGGCCGGAACCGGCGGGCGTTTTGTGCTGGACGATATGTGGCGCGAACTCACGTTTTACCCGGCTGGCAACCTTGAAAAAACCGTTTATACCAATCCCGTTTTTGGCGGTTTTCGCGACTTTACCGACACTTTTCGAGATCGTATTGGCACCTTTGTCAAACAGGTTTTTGAAGGCGTGCATCCAGATCAAATCGACGGATCGGGCGCAGAAGGGTTGGCCGCGCAAAAAGTCATTGCCGCCGCCATTGAATCTCTCGACAATGAAACCGTCGTTTATGTGAAGTGATATAAGGCGTTCCCTCAAAGAAAGCACCGCTTTTGTATTCAGGCATCTGTTCTGAATAAGCCGATTGGGAGATGTGCTTGTGAAAATTTATTGGGGCACCTTTTTTATAGCCGCAACCACGCTCGTGCTTGAAATTGCCCTGACGCGCCTGTTTAGCGTTATGGCCTGGTACCATCTTGCTTTTTTTGCCGTTGCAACAGCCATGCTGGGAATGACGGCCGGTGCCATAACCGTGTATCTCAAATCCAATTGGTTTATGCCAAATCGCCTGTATGCCAGCATTGCAATCGCCTG
>CAXNEV010000290.1:0-5396 GCA_964200925.1 Candidatus Latescibacterota bacterium
TGCCCATATCGTCATGATAGGCACCAACAATTTGTTGCAGCAAAGAGGAGACATTGGCTTTGAGGCCAAAACGACCAACGGCCAGCCCTGGCCCAGCCCCGGTCATATAAGACGGAACCCATTCGGGTGGTTGTACCCAGTTGACCCGACCGGAAATGCCATCGCCGTTGGCATCGTTGGGGTCGGATAGCGCAATAATGGTTTCATCGGGAATCATTTCGATTAACCCGCGCCCAAACACGGGTGGGGGCAAGCGCACAGACGTTTCGGCACCTGCCGGAATGGTTTCGGGACGAACACCGGGGATGCTGCGGTCTTGAAGTTGAGGCCCGCCCAAATGGGGTACCGGATCGCCATTGATGCTGAACCGGGTGAGGGCTGTTTGCGGGGTTCCGCGCCCATCTGCCGGATGGCAGGTTTCACAACTGGGCTGGTTGAAAATGGGGCCCAACCCCTGTGAGACGGTGAAAATGCGCGCAAATTGTTCGTCACCCCGTGCAAAGGCCGCCATGATTTCGGGTGGGTTATCCATGGGGGCATTGGTTACGTCACTGGGAGAGGTGGTTAGCAGTTTGTCACAACCGGAAAAAAAGAACAGGCCCACCAGAGGCGGAATCCATCGGGAAAAAAGCATATATTTGAGTTTCATAAAAGCTCCATTTTTTTGATCATTAAATTTTTGTTTTAAATTTAATGAATAAATTTTTAGTCATAACTAAAATATATTTTAAATATTAAAAGGTCAAGCGCATTTTTATGCATCTTGCCAGGATTGTTGAATTTGGTATATTCTGGCTGTTTGAGACAGGTGTTGATGCCTATCCATTTCGGCGAAGGAGAATTTATGCGGTGGGTGATTTTGCCGTTGTTTTTGGCTGTGATGGCTGTGGGGGCCTGTGCCAAAGACCAGCAGGCGGCGGTTCAGGAAAAAAGTGAATTTGCCTGGGTCGATTTTAAACAAGCGCTGGGCAAAGCCCAGGCTTCAAACAAACTGATTCTGGTGGATGTTTATACCGATTGGTGAAGTTGGTGCAAAAAACTGGACCGTGATGTCCTGTCGCAAGCAGATGTGCAGGCTTATTTGAATGAAAAGTTTGTTTCCGTAAAATTAAATGCCGAAGATCGCACCTCCCGGATAAAGATCGGCGAACATGATTTGAACTATGCAGAAGCTTCCGGGGCTTATGGGGTAGAAGGGTTTCCAACCACGCTGGTTCTGGATGCAAGCGGGCAGTTGATTTTTAAGTTTGCGGGGTATCGGCCCAAAGAACAGTATATGGAAGTTTTGACGTATTTTGGCGAGCGGAAATTTGAGGAAGAAGAGAAGAAATAAGCGTTGAAAGTCAAAAGCAACATCCCAAACGGGCGATCCAGTGAATGGATCGCCCGTTTGGTTTATAGCGGAAAATCGGCAGATTGCTTTTTGAATATTTTTTGATTGCTTTTTATGCGCGCAGACGAGCCAGGCGCAGGGCATTGCCTGTGACGGTGAGGGCTGTGCCCATATCGCCGACAAGCACGGCAATGACCAGTGAAACTGCACCGGGAAAAACACCTATGGCCAGGGCCATTTTAACCAGAATGGAGAAGGCCACATTTTGATGGATGACGGTGCGCGATTTGCGGGTCAACTGGAAGAGGTAGGGCAGTTTGGACAAATCATCGGCCATGAGAGCCACATCCGCGGTTTCAAGAGCGGTGGCCGTGCCTGCAGCGCCCATGGCAATGCCCACATTGGCAGTGGCCAGTGCTGGGGCATCATTAACCCCGTCGCCAATCATGGCCACGGGGCCGTATTGTTTGCGCAAATTTTCAAGGGCGGCCACTTTGTCTTCGGGCAATAAATTGGCCTGCCATTCGGCAATGCCCAGTTGTTCTGCCATGGCTTTGGCTGTGGGTTCATTGTCACCGGTGAGCATGACTATGTGTTGAATGCCCTGGGCACGCAAAGCGGTTATGGCGTTTTTAGCGCTGGGGCGCACGGTATCGGAAACGGCGATAATGCCGATGGGTTCTACCCGCGTGCCAACCACCATGGTGGTTTTGCCTTCTTGCTGCAGGCGTTCGACACTTTCGATGTGACCGGGAAACAGGTCGGGCTTGCCCACCATGTATTCTGTGCCGTTGATGTAACCACTCACGCCTTTTCCAGTAAGAGATTCAAAGGTGGTTACCGGAGGCAGAATGCAACCGTTGGCCTTTTGTATAATGGCCTGAGCAATCGGGTGTTTGGATTGATATTCGAGTGCTGCGGCAATGGATAAAACGTCCTGTTCGGTTTTGCCATTGAGTGTGATGATGTCGGTCACTTCTGGCTGGCCCTGCGTGAGCGTGCCGGTTTTGTCGAAGGCGATGACTTTGATGTTGCCAAGGGTTTCGAGGTGATTGCCGCCTTTGATGAGCACGCCATTTCGCGCGGCACTGGTGATGCCGCTGATCACGGCAACGGGTGTTGAAATGACCAGTGCACAGGGGCAGGCGATGACGAGCAAAGTGAGGCCTTGCACAAAATAGGTGTTGAAATCTGCGCCAAAAACAAGCGCTGGAATGAGCATAATGGCGATGGCAAAAAAAGTGACAACCGGGGTGTAATAACGCGCGAATTTTCGCACAAATTGTTCACTGGGTGCGCGTTTTTCTTCGGCTTCTTCGACCAGTTGAATGATTCGGGCAAACGTGCTTTCAGAGGCTAATTTTTCGGCGCGAATTTCCACATATCCTTCGCAGTTGATGGTGCCTGCAAAAACGCGATCCCCAACCTGTTTGGCAACAGGCATGGATTCACCGGTGATTGGGGCCTGATTGATGGTGGATGTGCCTTTGATGACGGTGCCGTCGAGAGGCACTTTTTCTCCGGGGCGCACCAGGACGCGTTCATCGCGTTCAACGGCTTCTACGGGAAGGGTGATTTCGATTCCGCTTCGAACAACAGTGGCTGTATCGGGGGCCAGTTCCATGAGCGCATGAAGCGAACGCCGGGCGCGGGCTACGGCATAATCTTCAAGCAGTTCGGCAGTGGAAAAAAGGAAGGCAATGGCAGCGGCTTCCATGTGTTCGCCAATGAGTGCGGCCCCCACAATGGCGCTGGCCATGAGAAAATCCATGTCCAGTGAGAACGATTTTAACGCGCGAAAGGCAGCGGGGAAAAAATTGAAGCCTCCCAGAATGGCGGCAATCAGGTAAAGGCTTTCCATCCAGGTCAAATGCCCGGTCCACAAGGGTGCGTGATCGGGATCGGGAAACAGATAGGTGGTGATGAGGCCTGCAAAGAAAAAGATGCCGGATAAACAAGTGAGCACCTGTTCGCGGTTTTGCCAGAAGGATGGGGCTGTTTGTGCGGTGGTTTCTCCGGGTGTGTAACCTGCATGACCAATGGCTTTTGCAATGGCATTGGGTGCGATGGCGGTTGGGTCGTAGGTGACGGTTACTTTTTGGCTCATCACGCTGGTGGTGACACTGGATACACCGGTGAGGGCTTGAATGGCCCGTTCAACTTTTTCGGCACATCCGGCACATTCCATATCGGGCACTGACCAGATGGCCCGCCGATCTTCGGCAATGGTATAACCGATAGATTGAATGGTTTGTTTGAGCAGATTTTGATCTATCGGGCCGTGGGTGATGCGCACGGTTTGGCTCATGAGATTGACAGAAACCTCTTCGACATTGCGGATGGTGCGAATAGCCCGTTCGATTTTTTCAACACAGGTTGGGCAATCCATGTCGGGCACTTTGAAATGAGATGTTGCCATTGCGAGGTCTTTCTCTGTTTGCATGAAAAGAGCGTTGAACGTTTGCACGTTAAAACGTTACACGTTCCACCCGACCAGAGGCACACGGTTTTCGAGATTTTTAACGTTCAACGCTCCAACGTTCTAACGCGATTTTAATGCTCTTTAACGTGTTCCAAACCGGCATCAAAAATTTGATGAACGTGGTCGTCGTCCAACATATAATAGACGCGTTTGCCCACGCGGCGGTGTTTGACCAATCGCATGGTGCGCAAGACGCGCAATTCCCGGCTGATGGCCGATTCGTTGACCTCCAGCAGGGTGGCCAGGTCGCACACGCAGAGTTCTTCTTTGATCAGGGCGTGTATGATTTTGAGCCGAGTGAGGTTGCTCAGGGTTCGAAATGTGTCGATGAGGGCATGCAAATGGTCGGCTTCGGGCATGGCCTGTGCGGCTCGAAGCACGCGGGCCTGATCGACAAAATGGTCTTCACACTGGTCGGTGTTGATGGATTGGACGAGAGGCATTCAATATCCTTAGTTGAATATGTTTTCAATTGTTATAGGTAACGGTACGTTAAAAAACAGGCTCCGTCAAGTGGAAATTCTGGCAAATTTTTAAAAAGAAAGCGCCCACAGGTCATTAAATCGCACAGCGCCATTAGTGCCACCAAATATCAATAGCCGTCTGCTGGTTGTATCTATAACCGCATCATGGCTCCATCGGGCCAATGGCATTTTTCCCTGGATAGACAGGGATTTCCATGTTTGAGTTGTGACATCACAGCGCCAGGTATCATCGGTTGCCTGGGTTGTGGCCCCGCCAAAAAGAAACATTTGTTTGTTGGCCGCATCGTAAATGAGTGCAGGATTGCCCCGGGCACTGGGGGTTTCACTGGCAGGCTGAAGTTCTGCCCATGTGTGATTGGCCAGATTAAACGTCCACAAATCACCCTGTGGGCATGGCCCAAAGCCCGATGAGCACCCTCCAAACAAGAGCATTCGGTTGTTGGCTTCGTCGAATATGGCATCGTGCAAACAGCGTTTTAAAGGTTTGGGGCCACTGGATGGGGTGATGTTTGTCCATGTGTGTTGGGTGAGGTCAAAAGCCCAGGTATCGTCAAAACGCCCGGCAGAACTAAAACCGTGTGAGATGATCATTCGGTTGTTTTGTGCATCAACTATGGCCGAGGTGCCATAACGTGGCACGGGTCGGTTGCTGGATACAGTCAATTCTTGCCAGGTTTCTTTTGCAAGATCAAAAGTCCAGATATCGTTAAAAAAGTCGCTATTTTGCTGTCCCCCAAAAATGACCATTCGGTGGCGGGGCGCGTCGTAGATGGCTGTGTGCCCGCGTCGTGCCTTTGGCTCTGTTGCCGTTTGCACTTTGCGCCAGGAGCGGTTGTTCAGGTCAAAAATCCAGGTGTCATTTAACGATTCGGCAGTTTTGCCTCCAAAAATGACCAGGCGACTGGCGATAGGATCTATGATCATGGTGTGATCAAAACGCTCTATGGGTATGTCACTTGTCGTTTCAAGCTGCACCCAGCGGGGCGATTGTTGGTTGTGTGATGCAAAGTCTGTTACAACAACCAGAAAGTCGCCAAAAGCCACCGTGCCATTGCCGTCCAGATCAAAGAGGGCATCTGCTTTGCCAAATGCTTGG
>CAXNEV010000291.1:0-5371 GCA_964200925.1 Candidatus Latescibacterota bacterium
GATCCCCAGGTTTTCTGGTTATTGTTGTTATTGCCTTTGCTGAGCGTATTTTATTTTTGGGCTTTTCGCAAAAAAAAACGCGCATTAGAGATTTTTGGAAGCCCGGCATTGGTAAAAAAACTGACTTCAGCCACCAGCAAAGCCAGGCAATGGGTCAAAGCGGGTTTGATGGCAAGCGGGTTTCTGTTTTTAATTCTGGCTCTGGTGCAACCGCAATTTGGCACCAAACTCGAGATGATTCAGCGGCGCGGGGTTGATCTGGTTGTTTTGCTGGATACATCGTTGAGCATGTTGGCCCAGGATATCAAACCGGATCGTTTGACCCGTGCCCGTTATGAGATTGCCGATTTGTTGGATCGTTTAAAGGGCGACCGCGTGGGAATTGTGGCTTTTGCCGGACGGCCCCATGTTTTGTGTCCTTTGACGCTTGATTATGGGGCGGCAAAATTGCTGTTAGATACTGTGGATACCCATTTTATTCCCGTTCAAGGCACGGCCGTGGCCGAAGCTATTCGCACAGCCATCCGGTCTTTTGGGGCAAATGAATCCAAGTATAAGGCCATGATTTTGATTACCGATGGAGAAAATCATGTCGATGATCCCGTTTCAGCGGCACGCGAAGCCGGCAAAGCAGGGGTGCGCATTTTTGTGGTGGGCGTTGGCACCCCCGAAGGAGAACTCATTCCCATTCGCGATGGAGATCGGGTGGATTATTTAAAAGATCGCAATGGCAACATTGTTAAAACGCGGTTGGACGAACCCACGTTGCAGGAAATTGCCCAGGTCAGTGACGGGTTATATGTGAGGGCCAGCGCAGGGGGCATTGGGTTGAAGGCGGTGTATGATCGCATTGATGAAATGGAAAAACGCGATTTCGGTTCGCGGCGTTATACACAATATATCCATCGTTTCCAATGGCCATTGGCTCTGGCATTGATTTGTTTTTTGTGCGAAGCCCTGTTGTCGGATCGGCGGCGAAAGGCCGATGAATGGCACGGGCGGTTTGAGTCTTAGAAACAGCTTTCAGTTTTCAGCTAAGCACCCTCAATGTGGGGATTTGAGATGAGATTTTTATATATTATATTGACATTGGTGCTGGGTGGATGGACTTTTCTCGATCCAGTTGCCCGGCGGAATGAGGCAGGTAACAGCCTGTTTGAAAAAGGGGAATATGAAGCGGCATTGGGACAGTATCTTGAGGCCCAGCAAAAAGACCCCCAACGGCCCGAGTTACATTTTAATGCCGGAGATGCCCTTTATAAACAGGGCAAGTTTGAAGAAGCTATGAAAGAATTAGGGCGGGTTGTGGATGTTAAAAACCCCGCATTGTCGGCGGCTTCCTATTACAATTTGGGCAATGCCATGTTTCGGCAGGAAAAATTTCAGGAAGCCGTGGGGGCTTATAAAAAAGCTCTGGAGTTGACCCCGGATGATCTGGATGCAAAAGTAAATCTGGAACTGGCTTTAGAGCGGATGAAACAACAACAAGATCAGAAAGATCAGAAAGACCAGAAAGATCAGAAAGATCAGAAAGATCAGAAAGACCAGGATCAACAAAATAAAGAGGATCAGGATAAAAAAGACCAGAATCAAAAAGACCAACAAAATCAAGATCAGAAAGATAAAAAAGATCAACAGAATCAAGATCAAAAAGACCAAGACCAGAAAGACCAGGATCAACGAAATAAAGAGGATCAAAATAAACAAGGGCAACAATCACAAGAAAAAAAGCCGGGTGAATTGAGCCCGGAAGAAGCCGCGCGCATTTTAGATGCGATGAAAGATCGTGAAGAAGATGCGCAGAAACGGCGCAAGTTGCAATTGCAGGGCCGCAGATATAATGGAAACGAGTGGTAGGTGTGGGCAGAAAAAAAGAACAAGGAAAACATGCAGATATGAGATGGCATTTTTTGAGACTGGCGTTGTTATTGGGGATGGCTTTTGCAAGTGTGCAAGATGCAGGTGCCCAGGTGACGCTTCAACTGTCGGTGGATCGGTCACAACTGGAAGTGGATGACGTGGTGCAGGTAACAGTTTCTGTTGAGGCGCAACAGTTAAGCGGTTTGCCATCACCCGAAATACCAGCGCCTGATGGGTTGCAAATGATTGGCAGCACATCATCCACCTCAACGTCTATCAGCATTGTCAATGGGACGATGACTTCCACGCGCATAACGGCCTTTGTGTTTTCATATCGCGCGCGTCAGGAGGGCACATTTACTATCGGTCCTGCGCGTATCACTTATGATGGAAAAACGTATGCCTCTGATCCAGTGCGCATTCAGGTGGTGAAGGCCAGTGGGCAGGCTCAAACGCGGCCAACACCTGCACCGGGTGAATCGGTGGATGCTTCTGAAGTTCGAGAAATAGAAGAAAATTTGTTTTTGCAGGCTGTTCTCGATAAAAGATCGGCCTATGTGGGCGAGCAGGTTGGGGTCACTTATAAACTTTATACGCGGTATAATTTGCAAAATGTACGCTATGGGAATGTGCCGACTTTTACGGGATTTTGGGCCGAAACACTGTTTGATGCACAGCGTTTGGATTTAAAACGCGAGGTTTTTGATGGACGGGCCTATAATGTGGCCGAATTAAAACGCATGGCCTTGTTTCCAACCACGGCTGGCAAACACACGTTGGAACAATTGGAAGTAGTTTGTGATGTTCCAGTCACGTCGCGCAGTCGCGGATTGTTTGATTTTGATCCTTTTGGTTCATTTGATCCCTTTCGCTCTCGCCAGGTCACGGTGCGGTCTGCCGATGTTTCTATGACCGTGAAGTCTTTGCCCTCTGGCGCACCTTCCCATTTTAATGGGGCCGTGGGGCGATTTGATATTCGCGCTGAAGCCACAACCAATACCGTAAAAGCCGGTGATCCTATTTCGGTAAAAGTGGTGGTGTGGGGAACGGGCAATTTGCACACAGTTGTGGAACCCACAAGGCCCGATGCGCCCATATTTCGATTCTATGATCCCAAAACAGAATTGATGACTCAAAAACAAGGCGATAAATTTGGCGGGCAGAAAACATTTGAATATGTGGTGATCCCTCAAAAAGCAGGGGCTTTGACTTTGCCTCCGTTTCAACTGGCTTTTTTTGATCCCGACCAGGATCGGTATCAAACGGTTGAAACCGCTTCTGTTGCGTTGCAGGTTTTGCCAGGTGAAAAAGCACCAGAGACCCTATCCGGGTTAAATCAGGAACAGGTTCGCGTGCTGGGAGAAGATATCCGGTATATTAAACCTGACCATTCACAATTGACAAATCAGGGGCGTTTGTTATACGAGCGCGGTGGGTTTTGGGTCTTGCATCTGTTTCCTTTAATGGGGGTTGCGGGTGTTTATGTTTATCGGCGGCATCAACAACGCCTGGAAGGGGATGTGGCCTATGCCCGGCGGCGGCGTGCCAAATCGGATGCACGCAAACGGTTGAGCGAGGCCAATCGCTTGCTTCAGGAGGTCGATTCGGCAGCTTTTCACGCCGAAATCCACCGGTCTTTGGCCCAGTTTCTGGCAGATCGGCTCAACCGTTCGGCAGCGGGATTAACATCTGAAATGGCCACAGTCGCGTTGTCAGAACGCCAGGTGCCCGAACCCGTGATTGGGCAGGTGCGTTCCATTTTTGCTCTGTGTGATCAGGCGCGATTTGCCCCAGGGCAAGCCGGGCGGGAACAAATGGCCGAGATGTTTGAAAAAACAGAACTATTAATTGATGAGCTTGGGCGTTACATTTGAAACAGCAAGCCGGGAAAGTTGACATGATACGCCTTTTTGTGCTGGTGTTTGCCCTTTTATATGGTGTCGATGTGATGGCCATTTCAGAAGGGCTTGTAGCAGGATACAATCAAGGCAATGCCCATTATCGCAAAGGCGAATATGACGCTGCCATTGTTGCGTATAAACAGGTGCTGGCCCAGGGGTTGGAAAACAGCGATGTGTTTTATAATTTGGGCAATGCCTATTACAAGGCCGGGCAATTGGGCCGGGCGATTTTGGCTTATGAGCGGGCATTAAAACTCAAACCAGATGATGAGGATATACGAACAAACCTTCGTTTTGTGAATGCCCAAAAACTGGACAAAGATCCTGAAGATGATGCCAATGTGCTGACCCGGTTTTTGCGGGCCATTTACATTTTTTTCAGCATCAACGTGCTGACCATTGTGTTGAGTATTTGTGTGTTTGCCGGATGTGCGCTCGGCATCGGGTGGGTGTTTGTGCCTTTGCGCAAGTGGTTGTGGATCGGGGCTCTGATTGTTGTGGGGGCAGGCATGATTTGCAGCGGTAGCATGCTCGGTTTGAAAATTTATCAGGCCGATATATCACAAGCCATTGTATTGTCTTCCGAAGTGGTGGCGCGCAGTGGCCCTGGGGAAGATTTTTTACAGGTTTTTACTTTGCATGAAGGCACCAAGGTGGTGATCGAACGACGAGAAGGGGAGTGGTTTTTGGTGCGATTAACTTCGGGTGTGGGAGGCTGGTTACGCGCACAGTCTTTGGAGGGAATTTGACCATGAAAGTTTCAAATTTTAGCGCCCGATTTCGGTGTTTTCGCGGGTGTGACGGGCAATATCCGCTCACCGATGTCATTTATGAGTGTCCCAAATGTGGCGGATTGTTAGAAGTCGCGCATGACATGAATGCCCTATCGGCGCAACCTGCTGCTTATTGGCGCGATTTGTTCGAACGTCGTTATATGCGCACCGAGTGGCCTTTTGGCAGTTCGGTTTGGGGCAAAAAAGAAATGGTGTGCCCCGAGGTGTCCAATGACAATGTGGTGTCGATGTTTGATGGGGGAAGCAATTTGTTTTGGGCAGAAAGGCTTGGGCGCGAGATTGGCCTGGACGAGTTATGGGTCAAACAATGCGGCAATAGCCATACCGGATCGTTTAAGGATCTGGGAATGACTGTGCTGGTGTCGATGGTCAAACAGATGATTGCCGAAGGCAAACAAATTCCCGCTGTGGCCTGTGCGTCAACAGGCGATACATCGGCGGCACTGGCGGCTTATTGTGCGGCTGCAGGCATTCAGGCTGTGGTGTTTTTGCCCAAAGACAAAGTTTCGGCAGCCCAATTGTTGCAACCACTGGCCACTGGGGCACTTGTTTTGAGTTTGGAGACCGATTTTGATGGGTGCATGAAACTGGTGCAGGACATTTGCCAAAGAGAAAATATTTATCTGGCCAATTCGATGAATTCGCTGCGCGTGGAAGGTCAAAAGACCATCAGTGTGGAACTGGTGCAGCAATTTGATTGGTCGGTGCCCGATTGGATCGTGATTCCGGGTGGCAATTTGGGTAATGTGAGCGCATTGGGCAAAGGGTTTTGCGAAATGCAGGCGATGGGATTGATTGTCAAGATGCCGCGGATTG
>CAXNEV010000292.1:0-5355 GCA_964200925.1 Candidatus Latescibacterota bacterium
ATATCGGCCGACAAACTGCGCTCGTGAAATTCATCCAGAATCACCGCACCCACACCGGCCAATTGCGGATCGCTCTGCAACCGCCGCAAAAACAGCCCTTCGGTCATAAATAACAAACGCGTTTGGGCACTCATACGCCGTTCCTGCCGCGTTTGAAAACCAACAAAACCACCCAGAGATACCCCCATCTCCTGTGCCACGCGATGGGCTACCAAACGCGTGGCCAATCGCCGGGGTTGCAACACCCACACCTGCCCATTGACCACACCGTGTTTCAACAACATTTGTGGCACCTGTGTGGTTTTTCCCGACCCTGTTGGCGCGGTCAACACCAGCCGATTGGCTTTTTGTAAATGGGCAACAAGCTGGTGTTCGATGTCAAAAATGGGAAGAACCATACCTGTATTGACACAAAAAATTGAGAGGGTTCAAAATAAGATTACAAATAACTGGCACCTCGTGGGGATTTATCCCCACGCTATGTATAAAAAGCCCTTCGGGCTACTCACTCCATAACTCCAACACATTTGAACCACGCTTAAAATATCATGTTTGCATCACATAAAAAGCCGCAGGAACAAACCCCACGGCCAGGCAATACTCGAAAACTTCCGAACTTTGAACTTTATCCCGTTTCCGGCATAAACGTGGGCATCACCACCCCGTTAAACGGTTTGAAATTGCCGCGCACCTGGGCAAAATGCAATTCGCAATTGCGACCGCCCCATTGATACATGGTCTGCACCAGATCACCACAATCCACGGGCACAAGAAACACCGGGGAACGCCCGCGATTGGCATTCAACTCTGCCAAAATCAATGCGGGGGCACCCTCGGCAGAACGCATAATCCCCGGCCCGATCATATTACTGCCCGGATGTGCCACCGACACCAGCACCCCGTCGATCTGCCCTTTTTTTCCTTCGCAAACCGACGTGTGCCAGATACCCGCTTTGTTGCGGATAAAATAGGCAAAATCCTTCGTCCGGTCGATCCCGCTGACGGCCATTTCCAGATCGACAATGGCAGACACATCGTCCAGCGTTGCCGTCCGAACGCGATCTTTTCCCAAAACATCAAAATCCAATCCCTCTTCCGGCACTGTTAACATCATATCCTGAAACGCCTGCCGGGGCACAAAACCCGCGCGCGTATAAAGCGAAAATGAATCGAGATTCATTGCACTCGACACCAACCTCACAGGCTTTTTTTCTTTTTCTGCAAATTCAACAATAAACTGAAGCAACCGACGCGCCACCCCACGGCCAAAATAGTTGGGATGTACATTCATAATGCCCAGCGACACATGCGTTGGTCGCGGATGATAAAAACACGAGCCCATCAACAAACCCGTTTGCTCATCCACAGATAAAACACAACACCCCGGATCGAGCGCCTCATAAACTTCGCAAAACAGCTTGACCGATGCCGGCCCATTGGCAAAAACGGAAAACCCGCGATTCACCTGATACCAGTAATTGGTCGAAATGCAAATCAAATCGGCCACCGCCGACCAGTCTGCCTCTGTCATCTGTCGAAGTTTCATATTGGCCATCATATTCAGGTTATTTTTCTGTATTCAACTCTTGCAACAAGTCGTTGTCAATGAAATGAATCAATGTTTGCACAGTTTCAAATTTAAGTTGCGATGGTTTAAACCCATGAGCAATTGCATTTCGCGTTTGTTGTATATCTATTAAAAAACGATATGACTCTCGTGAAATAATCCCTTCATAGGTCAATTGTTTAAGCAAATACGTGGGAATTGCTTTTTCAGCCTCTATACCCTCTTTCATAGCAAGTGTTCTCAAAGCCGCTTCCACCAAAGACCACGCAATAAGCAATGCAGCTTCCAAATGCCCATTGTGCATAAATGTTATTGCATC
The DNA here is from genome assembly GCA_964200925.1 of Candidatus Latescibacterota bacterium. Lineage (GTDB taxonomy): Bacteria > Latescibacterota > UBA2968 > UBA2968 > UBA2968 > CAXNEV01. The sequence goes on from CAXNEV010000292.1 coordinate 1,887, forward strand.
TAACATTTTTGCGTGAATCTCTTCAGCAGTAAGCGGTGAAGCTTCTCCTACAGATAATGAATTTTCAGGCCCCAACAAAACAAGTTCAAATTTCCAACCCACTTCTTTTTGAACGGTTTTTGCCAATTCATTAACCTGCGATGATTGAGAAAATTGCCCGCGTGATTTTACTTCAACAACAATATGTTCATTGCCTTTATGCACAATTAAATCAGGTTGAAATTGCTTTAAAAAATCAGGCAATTGATGTTCTTGTGGTTGTAACAATACTTCATAACCTTTTTCTTGATAGGCTTTTGCAATTTCATTGATCCGCAATAATTCTTTTTCCTGGACAGTCAAATCAGCCATTAAACCACCTCCTGAGCAGGAGTTTCTTGGACGATAATATGCAAAAATTCACCTTCCATATTCAGTCGCGCAACCAAAATATCAGAAGCATTTTCAACCCGAAATGTCTCGCGCAAACTGCGCTTTCGGCATAACAAATCTGAAACTTGATCATCATCAACAAAAACCAGCCCTTTCAAAGCATCCAAGATGGGTTTGCTCATATTGTCCACGTCAACAGATATATCTTCATAAAAATACGTAATTTTCACCATAATCAAACTTGAACTTGGCAATTCATCGGTAGGCCAATACCGTTTCGCTGCATTCTGAACTTCATCTATCCAGTTTCGCCGTTTTTCCCGACGTCTGGTTTGCTGTGAAACAGGGGGACCATCAATCACAAACTCAAATGGCAACACAGCACTGCCTCTCTTGCATTTTGAAGATCAAATCAGAAAACAACTTACACAACAGCTTCAAGTGCCCTGTCGTTTAACACATCCATCTTTTCTTTGACAGCGTCAAACGGCACTTCGTGTGGCAAACAGTCTAAAGAAACAGACAGGGCCGCACACACACCAGCCGCCTGACCCATTGATGCGGCATTGCCCGTCACGCGATAACTTGAATGCGCCTGAAAATCGCCACTGATACAGCGGCCAGCCAGCAGCAACCCATCCACATCTTTTGCAATGAGTGCCCGCAGTGGGATATCATACGGTTTGGACTTATAGGGTTTGGATTCAATGCCTTTGGACCTGAAAGAATTGGTCGAATGCACATCAAACCCAAACGTCACCCGGCATATGGCATCGTCATGTATTGCGCCATCGCGCAAATCTTCGGCCACCACCACATAACGCCCGTGAATGCGACGGCCTTCGCGCACCCCGATTTGTTCGCCGGTTGCCACAATGCGCAAATCCTGCCAGATGCCTCCCAATGCACGCAACGCTTCCACCAGCCGATGCACCTCGGCGCGCGCTTCTAACGTTGCTTTTGTAATCGCATGGGCATCATGGGCATAGGCCCCGTACTGGTGATTGGCCATTAGGGCAAACAAGTCATCGCGAATGCGAAACAATGTGGGGCCTGCATAAGAGGGAGACACGCCTGCCCGTGCCATTTCGGTCAGCAACCGTTGTTTGGGCTCCTGCATGGCGCCTCCCACAAATGGTTCAACCTCATCAAACTGTATTCCCGTTACCAGTGCCATCAAACTCATCGGTTGCACCGCACCGGTTTCCGGGTGCCCCATATCAAACCCGCACCCGGCCCAAGCGCCCAAATCGCCATCGCCGGTGGCATCGACAAAAACTTTTGCCGCCCACGCCTCACGGCCCGATTTGGATTCGGTAATCACCACACCCAGTCGGTTGTCCCGATCTCTTGCTGCGGCCACCACGCGCGTGTGCAACCGCACATCCACACCAGCGTTCATGCACATCTCTTCTAACAGCAATTTCATCATCTCCACATCATAGGCATAATTTTTCCCACTCGGCACACGTGTAGCCCTCACCCCTCGCCGTTCCAGTTCTTCGGTAATCTCGGCCATAATGCCGGGCTTGTTTGCCGAATCAATAATCCAGCTCAATGCACCAGATGTCCACACACCTCCCAAACACCCGTGAACCTCGATCAACCGCGTTTGAGCACCTGTTCGCGCAGCCGCAATTGCCGCACACACCCCTGCCGGGCCACCGCCACAGATCACCACATCGGTTTGTTCAACAACCGGAACCTCGCGCTCAGATTCGCGAAATGTTTGCATGACATTCTCCCCTAAAAACCTATTGCTGCCAACCCCCTTGAGCCACCCACCCAGACCGAATCGCATCAGCCCTCTCGAAGCCTCAGCGTAGCCCAGGCAGTGCCGACAAATCCTTCTATAGGGCCTGTTTAAAATTTTTGGATATTCAGGGGTATTGGCCGAACCATTTCCCATCAAAATGCCGGATGAATCAACATTTAAACCAGCCGTTTTGTCCCTTCCAGAATCACTGGTTCTTCATCTTTATAGGGTGCGGGATCGCCATAATAGGGATAGGCATTGGGTTCATAACCGCCTTCCAGATATTGCCGGGCCGTACACAAATATCCCATCTCATCATTGGCATAACCCACTGGCCAGAGATCTTCGGCCCCCATGGCCGTTCGAAATTGTTTTTCCATGGCATGGCCAATTTCCTGCACGGGTTCTCCCGGAATGGACACCAGCGTAACTGGCCCAATCGAAATGCGCTGCATCTCGGTTGCCCGGCTTTTGGGAATTCCGTCATCCGATAGCATGGCCAACACCTGTTTGGCCCACGGCCCGGTCAACAACCGCCCGCGATCGCTGTCTTCATTTGCCCACTCTGTCAACTGGGTTTTGTCCATCGGTTCGCCATAGGGCATATCCACATCCACGCGTTTGCACACAACCCCTGAAATCGAACGGGATTGCAACCAGCCCGCCACACGCACCACCTCCTGGCCCAATTCTTCCCCACATGCATCCAGTTGTTCTTTTGTGGCCGATCCAAACCCGCCATTTTCCGTTAAAATGGCCGGGCGCACATTGCCAAAACAGCCCGATAGAAACAGAGCCTGGCACTTTAATTCTTTTTCAACACGCGATCGCGCAATGCCCGGATAATCGTAAGAAATAAACCCTTTGGAACCGCTAAATGTTGTGGGATGACATGAATAATGAAACAACACCGCCATCGGTTTGCCCTGCAAATCATCCACGCGCAAAACTCGCACGCGGCGATCTACGAGCATCCCATAATTGGCCACCATACTCGCCGTGCCCGGCAGTGGTCGCCGGCTGATATTAAAATGCGATGATCCGCAACCCAAACCCACCGTGGCCTCCTGTAACCCGGCAACCGCTCGGCGCACACAATCGGCACACACATCCACCACACGCTGCAAATATGCAGGATCGGGTGTCATGCCCAAACACGGCAACATCGGCGGTGCACAATGTGTGTGACTGCATGCAATCATTACAGCCGATGCCGGAACCACATCGGCAACCGCTTCGCGAATCCGCTGTGTTAAATCCAGCGTTACACCAATCACATCCAGCGTCACAATCGCCGCGCGAGCACCCTGATCTTCAAACACAATGGCACGCGCTTCTAAA
>CAXNEV010000293.1:0-5345 GCA_964200925.1 Candidatus Latescibacterota bacterium
TGACATCGTGCATTCCCACAACCCAAAAGGCACCCTCATTGGCCCTTTCATTGGGCAATGTGCCAGAATGCCCATTGTCACACACACGGTGCATGGCCATCTCTTCAACGAAAATTCGCGCGGCCTGCACCGCCTGTTGGCCGTTGGGGCAGAACAATGGTGTGCCAGCTGGTGCCATCACCTGTTGTTTCAAAGCCAGGAAGACTACGACTATGCCCTTGCAAATCGTTTCAAAAACCCCGACCGGTTGCACCTGATCGGCAACGGCATTGATGAACGGCGATTTGATAAAGAACAATACCCGCATGCCCGCATGACCAAACGCCGGGAACTGGGCCTTGATGAGGCCCACCTTGTGGTGGGCATGGTTGCCCGACTTGTGAAAGAAAAGGGCTACCTTGAATTTTTTGAAATGGCCAAACACATTGCATCAAAAATGCCCCAGGTGCGATTTCTCATTGTGGGCATTTCCGAACCCCAAGAACAATCCGACGCCATTGATGCCCAGGCCATCATTGCCGCCAATCAATTGGCAAAAAATTGCATCTTACTCGACAAACGCAGTGACATGCCCGAACTCTATACCTGCATGGACGTGGCCGTTCTGCCCTCTTACCGAGAAGGCATCCCGCGTGCCCTGTTAGAAGCTGGGGCTATGGGTGTACCCATGATTGCCAGCGACATTCGGGGCTGTCGCGAAGTCATTCAACACGAGCAGACAGGTCTGCTTTTTCCACTCAAAGACGTTGCACAATTTGCCCAGGCTGTTGAACGCCTGCTCACCAACCCTGAGGAACGGTGTCGCCTGGGACAAGCCGGACGCCAGCGCGTTTTATCCCATTATACCGAAGAGCGAACCGCCCAACGCCTGATCGCCTGTTATGATTCATTCCTCAAACATCGAAAACACTGAAATCCCACACAACACAACCTCAAAAGGGTATTGTTATGCGTTTTAATCAACCTGTATATATCGGCACAGACAGCGGAGCTACAACATCAAAAGTTGGCGGCGTGTGGGAAGATGGCACGCCCATTTCCACCAAACTCCTTCAACAACCCACCCACTCCCAAAATGGCCCGAATGCGGTTGTTCAAACCTGGGTTCAAGCCATCGACGGATACTTGCATCAAAACAACATGAAGTGGGATCAAGTTCAAGGTGTTGGCCTGGCCATTCCCGGCCCGTATCAACGCTACGGCGTGATGGGACGCTCGGCCAATTTACCCGCAAGTTTTGATGGTTTTGATGTGCACACCGCTTATCACAATGCCCTGTCGGCACGCGCAGGCCGTCCTATCGCACTCACCGTTGGAAACGATGGCAATATGGGCGGTGTGGCCGAAGCCCAAAGGGTGCGCGGAACCGGAAAAAGTACAGTGCTGTTGCTTGCCCCAGGATCAGGTCTTGGTTGTGCGTTCATCGATGGCAACGGCCTGCCGCTGGATGGCGATACGCTGGCTGGCATGGAAGCCGGACATATGCCCGCCCCTTTGCACGAACTCAATATCAAACCCTATTTGTGTGGCTGTGGCCGCACCTGGGGCTGTGTGGAGGTTTACACCACCCTTTCTGGACTGCCGTATTTGCTTGAAGAAAAATTGCCCCAATATCCCAATCATGAATTGGCCAAATCGAACAAACCCATGAAAGAACGGGTATTTGCCTTGCGAGATTTGGCTCAAAAAGGCGATCCCCTATCCGTTGAAATTTTCGATTTTCAGGCCAAAGCACTGGGCTTGCACATTGCCAATCTCGCCATGGCCCTGGATCCGCAATTTGTCGTCATTGGCGGCGGATTGATGGATCCCGAATCCACAACCGACGCCTTTCGCAGCCGTTATCTCAGCACGGTGCGCAACACAGCCCTGCCGCTTTTGTGGCCAGCCCAGCAAAACATCATTCAAATTGTTCCAGCCGCCCTGGGTGAACTGTCTCAAGCCATCGGCTCTGCCCTGGTGGCATTGTATCAAAGCAAAAAATGATTGCCCTCTTCTGAAAAAGAAGTGCAATCATTTTCATTACGAACCAGATGCAAGCAAATGGATCAATTATTCTCAGAGGAGATAAACATGTTCACATGCCCAGTGTGCCATTCACAAGAAAGCCGAGAGGATTTTGTAGAAGAAATCTTCCAAATTGATGGAAAATACGTTTTGGTCGATCATATCCCTGCAACAGGATGTGCACGCTGCGGTGAGGAAACCTTCAGTCGTGAGACCACAGAAAAAATTCGCCTGATGATTCGAGAACCAGCAAAATCGACACGAGCCGTTTCATTGGAAATTTTCGACTTTGTATAAACCCAAAATTTTAAATATGAGACCCTATGTCAACACAAACCATCTCCGTTGAAGAACTCGATTTTTGCGCCGACAATATAGACGTTCAAAAAGCCGCTGAAGCCTTTGACACGCATGGGGCCATTGTGGTGCGCGGCCTGTTAACGCCCTACATCAAAACCCTGCATCGCGACATTGAAGCAACCGCACGGCAATCCATCCAGTTGCTCGACAAAGCCCTGCAAATTCCCGAAGGCTGGCGCACTCCCAACGGCACCTTGTTTATTCCAGCACCCAAAAATTTTGCGCGCGACAAACAAATCATGGTGCTCGGCATCAACTACCAGACCAGTGCGGCTTTTTTTCACTCGGCCTGTCATGCCCTCACCCTCAATATCGTCGAAGCCATTCTCGGTCCCAACATCGAACTGTTTGGCAATGGCCAGTCTCTCTACAAAGAGCCCATTGGTGGACACCCCAAACACCTGCACCAGGACTCGGCCTATTTTGAACACAAATACGAAGGCCCGGTAGCCACACTCACCTATGTGGTTCCCACCGACCTCAACAACGGGGCCCTGCATGTGGTGCCGGGATCGCACAAACTGGGTCAGTTAAATCACATCGATACCTTTTCCCACCTGGGCCTGGATGGCAACCAGTGGCCCTGGGAACGCGCCCTGCCCGTTTGTGGCCAACCCGGTGACACGATCTTCTTTCACGTCAAAACCATTCACGGCTCAAAAGAAAACCATTCCGACAAAGCCCGACCGGTGTTTATTCATCGCTATCGCCGCGCCGATGACTTTGTCACCATTCGCGGCACAACAGCCGAAAACAGGGCAGAAAATGAAAAACGCACGGCAGAAGCAAAAAAGGAAAACCAGCGCGGATTAATGGTGCGCGGTTTTCGCCCCTTTGATCCCGAAGCCTGAACAAACGCCCATTCCGGCAACACAAAAAAGCCACTGGCTCAAAACACCAGTGGCTTTTTTATTGTATCAGGCTCGATTAGAATTTGAGCCCTTTTGTTTTAAATGCAATTTTTGCTTTCACATCGCCATCAATCCGCACGGTTGTTTGATCTCCCCGTTCAGACAGCGATACCGATGCCTTGCCATTCGACATCATAAAATAAACAATCGTCATGGCCATCACCTTCTTTTCACTGATAAATCTAATCATGGTATCCGGTTCGCGCGACGGATGGGCCGGAATGCCCATTCCCGGTTTGGTGTGCACCGGCAAAGACGCATCCACAGTCACTTGCAACCGCTGTTTTTTACCGCGAATTTGCACATCGCTTTTGCCAAAAGTTGTTTTGCAAAACGTGTGCAAGCGCGATTCCACAAGCGCCGCATGGGGCACTTCCACCCGATCAATCACCAGCACGCCCTGTTTTTTTACCATCAAAATGGCACGCCCGCAAAATGTTGCAACAGGCCCATCGCGCATCTCGCCCATCGCCTGTGTGCCATCCATCCAGAATCCTTCATAACCTGCCCCGTTGATCTGGCGGGTCTTCAACGTCACCCTGTCACCTATGCTCACCCCGTTGATGAAAATGGTATTTTTCGACGTAGCCGCCGTTTCATACAAATCGTATCGGCGCGAGCTGAACGTCGTGTCCATATAATCATCAACACCCACGTTTTCAATCATCTTTTCATGGCCGGCAACAAGGAAAAAACTCATCAAATCGCGATGCACATGCGGGGCATCTGTCGTGCCACCCCGCACCGACACATACAAATTTGGTGCGGGCATTTGATCGGCCACATACCCCCATTCCAGGCCCTGCACCAGTGCACGATTGGGCCATGATCCCTTTTTGTCTTTGACAGGTTTTCCCGGATGAAACAGCGCCAATTCTGCGGCATTGGGCCAGGGGCCATCTGCGGGGGCTACCGCGCGCCGATCCAATTCGGCAATCACATCATCGGCGCCAAACCGCTCGGCAACCGCATAGTGAAACGGCATCACGCCAAACCGGTTCACATCGCCAAAACTGCACGGCACCCCATTGGGCGTAAACAACAGCGGAAACTTCAATGTGGCTTCTGTTCCTTTTAACTTCAACAGCGGATGTTTTTTGCCGGTGGCCCGCTCATAACTCAACAAATACATAAACCCATACCGCATCCCGTAATTCCAATAGCCGATGCCTTCGGGCCACCCGCCGTCGCCTTTGAGCGACTTGAAAAACGGAATCACACTTTTTTCCACGCGCTTGAGTACCTCTGTCGATTCTTTGCACAAATCGCCCAGAGCAAGCGATAACATCCCGGCACCACCCACACACACTGTATTCCAGTTGGAATGCGGATGCCCCAAAAACATGGGCTTATTCTCTGCATCTGTCACATGGAGAAACGGCCCCAACGACCGCCGCCGCGCCGTATCGACAAATAACGCCACCTCGTCCTTGGACAATTCGCCGTGAAGCCCATCAAAAGCCAGAGCCAGAGTCGCTGAATTTTCACCATAAGACAAATCGTAAATCGCCTCGGGGCGCGCATCGCTTTTTCGCCAGGTAATCCACGACCAGTATTCCCAGTTGGCAATCCGCTCAATATCCGACAGGATCACCTTGCGATATTTCACATCGCCCGTGCGTTTGTATTCAGCAAGCATAGTCACCACGCGCGTTTGCATTTTTCGCGCGCGGATCAAATGGTAATTGTGCCCAGTTTCATCCACCACAATGGTTGGATCAGCCACAAAACCCTGTGCCAGTTCGCGCACCAGTTGCCGCGCCTTTTTAGACACAGGATGATCCACAGAAATGCGCAATCGCGCATAGTGATCTTCCGAAATGTACAACCGAGGATGGGCAGTCAGTTTCATAGTTAAATCTCCAATCAAGTTTGTTTTAACGTTTCAAGCACCTGTTCATGGATGGTTCTGTTGCTCACCACCACCCCTTGATTTTTTTCCATCAGCGCTCCCGTTTTAAAATCCAGCGACAACCCATGCATATCCGTCACAGCCCCTCCTGATTCTTCCACCACCAATGAGCCCGCCGCATGATCCCATATCTTTTCTCGATAATCGGGTTGTTT
>CAXNEV010000294.1:0-5341 GCA_964200925.1 Candidatus Latescibacterota bacterium
TGCAATTGCCCGGTAGAATGCAAAAAACGCGGCCCAAACCCCAATGTTGTGGCCACCCGATACCGATCGCGTATGGCATGGCGCAAGGTTTGCAACAGAGCCACATGTTTTTCAGACATATCAATAAACGCACAAATGGCAACATAATCATGGGGTTGCAACAGGCCAAAATGGGCCAACAAACAATCTTCGAGGCTGTCGATATTTCCCAGTTGGGCCAATGTTGTTTCATCGGCAAAAATACAAAGACCATCATCCACAATCACGGGTTTTTCTTCGGGCAACTTCCCCGAAGTTTCATAAGCTTTTGTCAATGTGGCCGTGAAATCTTTACTTTCTTGCACATTGGGTTGATCAAAAGGGTGAATGCCCAAAACCGCACCAGCCACGGCCGTTGCCATTTCCCAGCGAAAAAATTCTGCCCCCAAGGCCATCGGTGAATCGAGATAGATTTCAACAACGGGATGCCCGGCTTTTTTTAATTGTGACACTTGCCGATCCTGCTCTGCATCGGGGGCATTTTCAAGGCGGATATACACAAAAACCCGATCATTGCCATATCCATCGGGCAAAGCCAATGCCTCCTGGTCGATGGGAACCAAACCCACGCCATTTTTTCCGGTGCTTTCTGCGATCAATTGTTCCAACCAGGCCCCCAAATCCCATATAACAGGCGACGTAATCAACGTTATTTTATCGCGCCCCTGCCGAGCCAGACAACCCAAAACAGCTCCCAGAACCACGCCGGGATTGTCACCGGGTAAAATATCTGGGCCACACCGTTCGGTCATCGTTTTTGCGCGCAAGAGAAAATCGCGCAAATCCAGACCAATCAACGCGGCTGGCACCAGCCCAAACAGAGACAGGGCCGAAAACCGACCCCCAATTTCGGGAACCCCTTTGAAAATGTGGCGAAAACGGTTTTCTTCTGCCCATTTTTGCAAAGCCGATCCCGGATCGGTAATGGCCACAAAATGCGACCCTGCTTTGTTTCCGACTGCTTTTTGCATTTCATCCCAAAAATACGCACAAAATGCATTGGGTTCTGGGGTTGTGCCCGACTTGCTGGCCACAATGCACAATGTATTCTTTAAATCAATAGATTCTTTAAATCGTATAACCTGTTCGGGCACAGTGGAATCAAGCACATGTAAAATGGGATATCCTGGGGCACTGCCATAGGTTTCAGACAACACTTCAGGACACAGACTGCTGCCGCCCATGCCCAACAGCAACACATCTGTAAACCCTGTGTTTTTAATTTCTTCACCAAACTGTTTGAGTTCATCCACCTGCATCAGCATGTTCGGAACGCTGTGCAACCAGCCCAACCAGCGGCCTTCGTCTTTGCCCGTCCACAGTGTTGCATCACCTTGCCAGAGGCGTTTGTTTTTCTGTTCTGTGGCCCATTCATTCAACACCGATTCCACCTGAGCCATAAAAGCCCCGATGGACAGCACCATATCTGTAATACCAACCATCCCAGACCTCTCGATATAGAAGAATACATGATTCAGAATTAAGACGGGTATTCTGAAGCCACCTGTTTTGCCATTCATGATATGCGTTTTGGAGCCTAAAAGGCAAGTCTCTATTCTGGTTTTACCTGGTTCAACGACCAGTCATAGTCATTAAACTCGACCTGAATTTGACGGTGTTGCTTTAAATACTGCCTGTCTGCTTCGGATAAATAAAGACTTAAATACGCTGTTAGGGTGGCCCCTTGAACCCCGTGTGTTTGATCGTACCAGTGGGTAAAATCGGTGCCAAACCAATCGAATATTTTGGATAAAAACACCCGATTGTTTTTTTGATCGAGGCGCACATGTTTGGGCGACTGAATCATCTTTTTCATCGCAGCGTCCAGTTGGGCATCTAATGTTGCAGGCAAAAAAGCCCTATTTTGCAAATTGGGGCAACTGATGGCCGCACAATTGATCGCGGCATGGATGCGTGGATCTTTAAAAATGGGCCGCAAAATATCGTGCTCAATATTGTCCAGCGTGCGTTTTTGGCCATCGACCAAAAAGGTATTGCGTTTAAAAAATCCATAAAAAAGCGCGATATCTTTTACCGATGCCACCGGATAGGCCGCAATAATCCCGTGAACAACGATTGCATTGTACACATTGATCCAGTAGGATAGGCTGTCGGCCTTGGTTGGAAACATTTCGGGCTTTGTTTCGGGGCCAACGGTGGTTATTTGTGCAATAAAAGCGTTTAAATCGCCAGCGTTTTTTTTCAAATCGGCATACCGAACCAGGCCATCTTCTGTCACATAGGATTTCAGCACCCGATCATAGCGCGAATAATCAAACCCTTCGGCCCATGAGGTTGACCAACCCAACCCCCCAAACAAAACGATGATCCAATAGACCATATCAAACCGATCCCCTAACAAAACATCAAGCTGTCGTTCACTGTTTTGCGTTTACCTGATCGACACAGGCTCATGACACAATATAAGCAGCCAGCAAATGCGCCGTTTGGATCAAAGACGTTTCATGCGTGCGTTCATACGAATGCGACCCGTCAATGCCTGGCCCCACAAGCCCCACTGCCACATCGGCACCGGCCCGCCAAAGGGCTTCGCCATCTGAACCATAATTGGGGTAAATGTCGATTTTATATGGAATGCCCAATTGTTTGGCCAGCCCAACCAGTTGTTTGCGAAAACCCAAATGATAAGGCCCTCCGGTATCTTTGGCACAAATCGTCACGTTAAATTCATCCGACGTTTGCCCCTCCCCCACAGCGGCCATATCCACGGTCACCAGTTCCACAATGTCATCGGGAAAACCCGAAGCCCCACCGTGCCCCACTTCTTCGTAATTGCTAAAGTGAAAGGTGATGCGCTGTGTGGGTATCAACCGGGCATCCAAAACGGCTTTAATGGCCGCCATCATACAGGCCACACAGGCTTTATCGTCGAGAAACCGCGCCCGAATATACCCATTGTGTACTACCACGCGCGGGTCGATATAAACAAAATCGCCCACCTGAATGCCCAATGTTTCCACTTCGGCTGCACTGGATACCTGAACATCGAGTCGCACTTCTAATGTGTCGGCACTGCGCGTTATTTCTGAAGCCTCTTTGCCATGAACATGCGAAGAGGCTTTTACCGGCATCACCGACCCCGGAATATCTTTGCCATCCAGGGTGCGAACCGTTACGCCTTCACATTCTATTGACGACCAGTTTAAACCGCCCAGATGGGTCAATTTTAACCGCCCATTGGACTTGATTTCTTTGACCATGGCCCCAAGCGTGTCCACGTGGGCTGTCATGGCTCTGGGCCGGTCATTTTTTGCCCCTTCCCAGGTGGCAACCATCTGGCCTTTGGGTGTGCGATGCACTTTGAGCGGCCACCCGTTAAGGGCCTGTTCACAATAGGCAATGGCCGCGTCGGTATCTCCAGTTGGGCTGGGAATATTTAATAAGCCCACCATAAAATCCATCATAAATGTTTTGTCAATTGTCAAGTTGGTCATATCGTCTCTTCCATAAAGGTATGTCAAGAAATTGGTGTAAATAGCCAAAACCGCCACAAAGGCAGGACTTTTTCTATGTGATTTGTTTTCTCTGGTTGTTCAACACCATAGCCTGTGCCACAATATCCATTATTTTGTTGAAATCACTAAAAGGCTTCTGAATCCTAAAGTCAAACTTGGATACCCTCGCATCAGTTTCATCAAACACCCAGCCTGAAATTAAGATGGAGGCAATGGACGGATCCCACCGATGCATCTCCTGAAGCACAATGTTCCCGGGCATCCCGGGCATCCCCATGTCGATCAGAACCACATCGTAATTTTTTGCCCTGAACCTCTCCAAAGCTTCCTGTCCACTATTGGAAATCTCCACCTGATGATCTTTCACGAGCAAACGCGACAACATTTTGGAAACCCCTTTGTCGTCATCCACGATGAGGATTTTCCCTGATTGTTTTTCCTGGGTTTTTTCCGTTATGTGGACTTTCTCCGTTATAGACTCCGGCCAAACAGGAAATGTCATGGTGAAGGTCGTGCCTTTATCGAGTTGGCTTTCCACACGAATATCACCGCCCCATTGTTTCACTGCGGCGTAGGTGGTAGACAACCCTAACCCCGAACCGACATTTGTTTTGGTGGTGAAGAAGGGCTCAAATACCCGACTGTGGGTCTCTTCGTTCATCCCGAAACCTGTATCGCTAACTGTTGCTTGAACATATTTCCCTACAGTTCGTGTAGAGATCGTGATGGTTCCACCATGGGGCATGGCATCTATTGCATTCAACAAGAGATTAACAAAGATATCGTGTAGTCTTGACTCGGTGCCTTTTATCAGTGGCGTATTCCCAAGGTCGGTGAGTAAATCAATGGAGGTGCCTCTTTTTTCAGACTCATCTTTCCAGCGGGGACGTGTGATAAGCACCGCCTGTTCTATGACCCTGGTGGCATTCACTGCATGAAGGGCTTCTTCTTCTATACCCCGTGTGGACAGGTGTAATCGATGTACCAGATCTCTGGCACGTTGGCCAGCGGTGATAATATCGTCTATACTTTCAAGGATATCCGGATCGTGAATTTGCATTTTGAGCAATTCCGCAGGAGTCAGAACCCCTACCAGGATATTGTTCAAATTGTGACTGACGCCTGCAGATAATTCCCCCACAGCCTGAAGTCTCTGTAGGCGGATCCGTTCCTGTTCCATAAGTTTTCGATCTGTTATGTCGCGAATAAAGGCGTAATTGAGTTTTTCCTCTTTGATGTAAGTCACACTGATCTCCACATTGATGATATGCCCGTCCTTGTGCCTGTGGTGGGCTTCAAAAATGTCATGACCGGCAGTTTCAATCGCCCGTCTACGACGTTTGATTTCCTCCGCACTCTCGTGTGTCTCTATGTCAAAAACCGACAACTCCAGTAGCTCCTCACTGCTGTAGCCCTACATGTGACAACAAGCATTATTCACAAATTTGAAGCGCAGATCTTGGTCGGTAATCCAGAACCCATCACGGTTCGTTTTCAGAATGGTTTGAAAACGATTCTCAGCATTCTTGCGCTGAGTGATGTCTTGAAAGATCCCATAGATTTTTATGATCTGTCCACGCGCATTTTTCAATGGGAACATGGAACCCAAGAATATCGAATTCCTTCCGCTTTTGAGAGTCACTCCAAATTCATAATCCAAAACGGGGAAACCGGTTTCAATTACCTGCTTTGCCAGTCCCTTCAGCCTCTCATTGTCTTTGCGCGAATAATACTGGCTTTCTTCATTTTCATTTGGCGGTCCTTGTTCAGGGTCACGTTCAAACAGTTCATAGACCTGGTCTGACCAAATGATCCTGTTGGTGATG
>CAXNEV010000295.1:0-5340 GCA_964200925.1 Candidatus Latescibacterota bacterium
CGAAAAAGTGGGGCCGCACTACCGCCGGATGACCGATCTGGTGCGGCAAAACGGCATGGATATTGTGTCTTTAGACAGCGATGGCTGTATTGACACGCTGGTGCCCATCTGGCTGGAAAACGGCGTGAATACCATGTTTCCCATTGAAGTGGGCACCTGGGGGGGCAGCATTGGCCCATGGCGAAAAAAGTATGGCAAGGCCCTGCTGGGTGTGGGCGGTGTGAACAAAAATGTCTTTTCAAAAAACCGGGTTGCCGTGGATGCTGAAATTGAACGCATCAAGCCTCTGGTGGATCTGGGCGGGTATTTGCCCTGTATTGACCATCGCATTGCCCCGGATGCTCAATGGGATCTGGTGCGATATTATTGTGAGCGCATGCGCACAACATTTGGATAAGGAGGGTGATGCATGGCCAATCGATTGACCATTACAGACATCAAATTGTTAAATTTAAAGGTGATTGAAGAAGTTGGTTTTCTGGAACCTGCGTGGAATCCGGGTGGGGAGATGCACATGCAACGCGGCGGCGGGTCGGTGGTGGAGGTTCACACAGATCAGGGTATAACGGGCATTGGGCCGGGTGTTGCTCCCGAGCTGTTGCCTGCGCTCAAGCGGCATCTGGTGGGTCAGGATGTGTTTGACACCGAGCAACATTTGAAGGTGTTGCGCTATTATGCCAGCGGGGTCTCTTACCGGGGCAGTGCAGGCGTGGATATTGCGCTGTGGGATGCCATTGGCAAATCTTGCGGCCAGCCTTTGTACAAGCTGTGGGGCGGTGGCAAAGATCGGGTGCCGGCTTATGCGAGCATGGTGTTGTTATCGACTCCGGAAGAACGCGCCGAATTGGCGCTTCAATTAAAAGCCGAAGGCTGGCAGGCGATCAAGTTGCGCATTCACCACCCAACAATGGCCGAAGATATTCGCACGGTGCAGGCCGTTCGCAATGCCGTTGGAGATGGGATGGCCATTCTGGTGGATGCCAATCAGGCACAATCGTCGGGCAACTGGCAACCGGGCATTTTGTGGGATTATCGCCGGGCTGTGGAAACGGCGCGCGAATTGCAGGCTCTGGGCTGCCAGTGGCTGGAAGAACCGCTGCCGCGATTTGCCTTTCATGATCTGGCGCGATTAAATGCGGCGGTGGATCTGGCGATTGCCGGTGGGGAGAACAACCGCGGGATTCATGAATTTGTGCTGATGATTCGCGACAATGTGTACGATGTGCTTCAACCGGAAGGCATGGTGATGGGTGGATTGACAGAATTGCGAAAAATTGGGGCACTTGCCGAAGCTTTTGGCAAAAAGGTGGCTCCCCATCACGGCGGGCGCGGTTTGGGCACTGTGGCGCATTTACACCTGGTGGCTTCATGGGCCCATTCACCCTATCTGGAATTGTTGCACGATCCACCCGTGGGCGATTATCGGCATGGGTTTGCCATGCTGACCGATTCACTCAAAGTGGATTCGGACGGTTGTGTCTCTGTGCCTCAAAGGCCAGGGCTGGGGGTAGAGATCGATCGGGCGCTGGTGGTTTCGGTACTTTAAGGAAAAATACAGGCTGGATAAGGTGTTGCGGGGCGATCCACATGGATCGCCCCGTTTTGTTTTTTAAATTTGTCACCAAATGGACGGGTTTGATTTCAAAATTCACGGATTTGTCATCATGACGTCACGCATGAAAGGCTGATATCCGCAAGATACCGGATATCAGCCTTTCATGCTCTCCCAAACGGGAAGGGTGGTGATCTAACACCTTTCCCGTTTTTTTAGTATAATAGGTACACAGTTGGTTATCATAACCCGGTATCTTTCAAAATTTAAAAAATGACCGTATTGGGCGATCACTTTTTGGAAAAATGGGAGGAAGCATGTTCGATTTAAATGCGTTAAGGTGTTTGCCAGGGCCCACATACCGGGTTGAACTGGACAGTCCGGCTGGACCATTGACAGCGCTCTTATCCGATGCGGGCGTTCAGGCGCTGTTGTGGCAGACACAGCGGGCATTGTGTGCCGGGGCCATTGCGGCCTTGCCCACAGCAGAGGGGCACCCGGTTTTTGAGGTTTTGAAACATCAAATAGATGTTTATTTTGATCGGCAGTTGACCTCTTTTCATGTGCCGCTGGATTTGCACGGCACACCCTTCCAAAAGCGGGTCTGGGCGTTGTTGCAAAACATTCCTTTTGGAGAAACCCGAACGTATGGCGATCTGGCTTTGATGTTGGGTGATGCCAACTTGTCGCGCGCGGTGGGAGCGGCCAATGGCAACAACCCCGTTTCCATCCTGGTGCCCTGTCACCGGGTGATTGGATCATCGGGTGCATTAACCGGGTATGCGGGGGGCAAAGAGGTGAAAGCTTTTTTGCTGGCGCTTGAAGGGGTAGAAGTGGCATCTGTTCAAATGGATTTGTTTGGGGCCTGATTCACCCAATAGATATTAAGAAAACAACAGGAGAGCAATAGAAAAAAAGAAGAATCGGCGCATAAAAAGGATCACGCACTTTGCCAGTCAGAACGATACTGTGCCACAAATGCATCAAAAAAGGCGCGTATATCATCCGACAATCCAGAAAGATAACCCGATTCGAGAAACCACGGTTGATGGGAAAAATAATCGCTGCACGGTGCATCAAAACGCGTATAAGTCAACATCAATGTATGGCGCAACCGGTCGGTGTGATACCGCCCCCGGTGCAACCCTGCAGGATTAAACCCAACGGCATCACCCGGTTGCAAGGCCACGCGCACCGATCCTGGCCTCTCACCCGACTTGTTGTTTTGCCCGCCATCAGCTTTGCGAATGTGATATTCCTCAGGCGTGTCCCACCGCGTATGTGATCCGGGCACATATTCCACATCGTCACTGGGCACAAGAGCCACCTGCAACTGCACGCTGGAACCAAACCCTCCGCGCGAAAAAATCGCCTCTTTTTCAGCATCCTCATCCGCAGCCCGAAATTGTGTGTCGCGATGCCAATTGCCTTCCCGACTGTTTTCAAGAGGATTAAAAAACAAACTGGTACAGCGAAACATCGGCTCCCCGTGCAAAATTTCTCGCCCGACCTGGCGCACCTCGTTATAGGCAATGGCGTTTAACAGGGTGCGCAACCCATCGGCATTTTCCCGAAAATATCCCGGATGGTTCAAATGCCGCATCACTGTGGCCTCAGGCCCACCGCCCGGTTTGCCCGTTTCGGGATTGCATATCCGCCATTGTTTCAATACGTCATAACAAATATTTTGCAGACGGGCCATGTGATTCAGGTCAAACAGCCCCCGAACCACCACGTAACCATCGCGTTCCCATTGTGTCGCTATATCGTTCATCGGTTGTCACTTTTCAAATCGAGCCAATTGATTTCTTTTTGCGTGAGTTTCAAAACAAGCGCTTCAATGTTGGCTTTGCATTCATCGGCGTTAAACACACCAATCAACGAAAACACATTGACCGGCTGGCTCATAATAAAAGACAGGGCGATTTGCGGCACGGTTAACCCTTTTTCTTTGGCCAGTTCCCACGCGCGATCCAGTCGCTTGAAATTCTGTTCATAACAATAGGCTTCTACCGTGGAACCCGGCAGTTGGCTTTTGTAATCTTCAAACGTTTCGCGTCTGAAGCGCCCCGAAAAGAACCCCTGAGCCAGACTTGACCACGTAAACAAAGGCATCTTCTTTTCGGCATACCAGGCGCGATTTTGTTCATTTTGCGGGCCGCTGATGCTGATGCACCCTGCCCACGGCTCTTTGACCTGTTCTGCCAGGCTGAAATTTGGACTGCTTACGGTAAATGGCGTTAAATTGTGTTTATAGGCATATTCATTGGCCTCTTGAATGCGCGGAACAGTCCAGTTAGATCCGCCAAACACGCGAATGCGCCCGGCTGCTTTGTGTTCGTTTAGTACCTCCACAATGGGCCCCACCGGTACATCGGTATCGTCGCGGTGCAACACATAAATATCGATGTAATTTGTGCGGCAACGCACAAATGAATCGTACAATTCCGACGTAATATCGTAGGGCGTCACGCGCTTGCGATCTGCATTGTGATGTGCCCCTTTGGTCAAAATGACGACCTTTTCCCGTATGTTGCGCGAGTCGATCCACTTGCCCAGCACGCGTTCGCATTGCCCCCCGCCGTAAATGTGTGCACAGTCAAAGGTATTCACCCCCAACGCATACACCCCATCGAGCAATTTAAACCCACCGGCTTCATCATCGCTGCGCAACATGATGGTGCCTTGCACAATGCGGGAAATCGATTTGTCTAATCCGTCAATTTTTCCATAAACCATCGGCATGATTTTATTTCCTTTCAAAAAAGAAGAATTCAGGAGTCAGGATTCAAAATACATGCGTTTCTCCTGAATCCTGTATTCTCATTGCTTTCTGATTTTATTTTCACTCCATCGGATACTTCAACCCCCACTGTGCCCGAATGGCATCCATCGTTTGCATAATGGCCATCGTTTCGGCATGGGGCACCGCATCACTTTCAATCTTTCCGGCCCGCACACACCGGGCCACTTCTTCGGCCTCATATTCATACCCATTGCCTTTGTGTGGCAAGTCAATGGTTTCTGTTTTGTTGCCCGCCGAAAGGGTTGCTTTTGTTGCATTCCAGAAGGACGGTGTGACACTGATCATGCCCTCTGTCCCTAAAATTTTGGCATCATGGGGCGTGCGGGTGCGCACCGCGCATGAAATCAATGCCATTGCCCCACCCGGATACCCAAACAACATGGCGGCCTGTTCATCAATGCCCGTTTCGCCAATGTGGGCCTGGCTTTGAATTTTTGACGGTTGAGAGCCAAACACCATGGAGGCATACGAAATGGGATAAATGCCCACATCCAATAACCCGCCGCCGCCCAATGTCGGGTTAAACAAACGCCCCTGCGGATTGATGCCTGCGCGAAACCCAAAATCGGCACAAAACATTCGCACCTCACCAATGGCGCCATCGGTTATCCATTTGCGTATCTGAACCGTTATGGGTAAAAATCGCGTCCACATGGCTTCCATCAAAAACACGCCCTTTTGTTTGGCCACTTCTATCACGGCTTTGGTTTCGTGTTGATTGATCGCAAATGGCTTTTCACACAATACTGCCTTGCCCGCATTCAAACACAAAATGCTGTTGTCCTTGTGAAAAGGATGCGGCGTGGAAACATAAATGGCATCCACATCGGGATCGTTGACCAGATCTTCATACGAGGCATGCCGTTTGGGCACGCCAAATTGATCGGCAAATACATTGGCCCGTTCTTTGGTGCGCGATCCCACAGCCACCAGTTCGGCATCGTTTAATGCCTGCAATCCGGTTGCAAATTTTTTGGCGATA
>CAXNEV010000296.1:0-5333 GCA_964200925.1 Candidatus Latescibacterota bacterium
ATGTGATAAAACCTTAGTTTAAAAAAGGGGGACTTTGTGAATGGCCACTTATATCGCCCAAAGGACTCATCATGAGCGCTCACAAGATCGTTTGTCTCGGCGGTGGAAGCCTCTACTTTCGCCGTGCCCTGCCCGACCTGTTGATGTGTGACGACCTATCCGGTTCAGAGATTGTGCTCTATGACCTCGATACAGAAAAAGCCGAAAAGATGGCGACCATGGGTCGGCGGCTGGCAGAACGCACGTCTACCCAATTTACAGTGCGTGCCGCAAGTTCTCTATCCGATGCTGTGGATGGCGGAGATTTTGCCATTTCGTCAATTGGCGGCAGTGGAGCTGAAATCACAGAAAATGTTTACAACTCCCATGTCCACAACGCCGACATCCGAATCCCCGCAAAGTATGGCATTTGTCAGGTCATTGGCGATACGTGCGGCCCGGCGGGAATGATGATGGCGCTAAGATCCATTCCCGCCTACATCACAATCTGCCGCGAGATGGAAAAGCGGTGCCCCAAAGCGATTTTGTTCAATCACTCCAACCCCATGGCCGTTTTGTGCCGTGCCATGCACAAAGACACAGACATCAACGTGATTGGCATTTGCCACGGCGTTCAGGAAGGGTTGTCTTATGCGGCTCAGATTCTCGAAGTGCCCGTGCATGAACTGAATTGCACCTGGGTGGGTACAAACCACTATTTCTGGTTCACGCGTGTTTTTCATAAACATGTCGATCTCTACCCCGAATTGATGCGTCGTGTAAAAGAACGACAAGCACCCAAAGGCCGGCAGCTCAGCGCAAAATTGTCTCAAATTCACGGGCACCACATCGTTTACCCATCGGATGACCACATCATTGAGTTCTACCCATTCCTGACGCAGATGCCTGAAGGGATGGCCCAATTGCCTTATGGGATGACCGAGAGCCTGAAGCGCCACGGCTACGACCCGGAAAATCCCGTTCCTCCAACACAGAACGCAGACCCTTTGATACGAGCGGCGTTTTTCAAGAACTACCAGACGCTTCTGGACCGTGTTGAATTGCCCCAAAAGCAGGACAATTCAATTACAGGCGAAGGTCTTTCCTCTCTCATCAGTGCCATTGCCCACGGTCGGCGTCAGGTACACATTGTGAATGTGGCCAATCGAGGGGCCATTGCCAATTTGCCAGACACGGCCGAAGTGGAACTCGAAGGCGTTACCGATGGGTGCGGTGTGCGACCGATCCATGTGGGTGACGCACCGATGGTGCTGAAAGGCATGCTGGAAAAACGCTTCGTCTGGCACGAGCTTGTGGCAGATGCCGCCGTGAAAGGCGACAGAAACCTGGCACTGCAGGCCTTACTGATCGACGAGATGGCCATTTTGCCGGAAAAAGCTGAAGCGATGCTGGACGAATTGTTGGTGGCATCCCGAGCGTTGTTGCCGGCGTTTTTTGGGCAATAAAATCCCTCAAAACGTCTGGAAAACGGTTGGCCTCACCTGACACCGATCCCCTGGTCCAAGATCGTAAATCACCGGTAGATCTTGTGGGGCATTTGGCCAGGGAATGGCATTGCGCAATACAAAGTGATGGCCGCCAATGCCCGGTCGCGGCATCACCTTTTCAATCTGATAGAGGTTGCCCTTGTAGGCCAGCCGTGCGCCTTTCAGATAGTGCGTGCCAGAATCTTCTGTATCTTCCCATTCGCGGTGCACCCAGGTTTTGGTTAATAACCCGTCTTCTGTTTCAGCTTCTACAACAAACCGCCCAATGCGCAGCCGCTCTGCATCCAGTTTGAACACCTGATGCCCATTATTTTGGGCCACCTCAGCAATGGGAAAATTGCACACATGCACCCCGTTGTTCACCAGCAGTGTTTCACCTGCAAGCGGCATTTTATTGGACTGTGAGGCGACTGTGATTTGACACGTTTCATAATTCACATTCACAATTGTGCCTTCCCATATCCCAGCTCCTTCTGCTGCCGCATTTCCATATCGCAGGCTTTTGCCCGACACACATGCCCACAGGGGTTGACCGCGATGATCCAGATTGATCACCCCAAAACCCCCTTCCAGTTCCAATCCATTTTCAAACCCACAGTGTCCGGCCTCGTCCTCTTTCCAGGCCAACCAGCATGTGCCACCCTCCCATGAAATTTTTAGCGCAATGCCGTTGCCTGTTTTTGATGCCAGCCGTTCTACCCCTGTTATTCTCGGTGTTTTCCGATACGCCTCACACACCACCGCAAACAGACTCTCCAGATCCTGGCGGTTTTGATTTCCTCGATTGCGCAACAACACATACTGCAACTGATCTGGATTTTGAGGGTTATTGGGCGGTTTTCCGTGTGCTGCAATCACCTCCTGTGGTCCGCCTTTGGGTACTGCCATGTGCAGCCCCATCTCATCGTCTTTCCAATCGGCTTGAAATCCATCTGTTGGTCTGCCGCGTTTGACGTTGAACAGATAGGAAAACCCGCTGCCCCGGTATGAACTGAAACTGCGCTTCCCGTTGGTTCCCGGCGGACCTGGCATTTTTGCGTGCTCTTCCAATTCCAGATCGTCATACAACCTGCCATAAGGCACCTCTGGCCCGGCCAGTGTGCCTCCCGTTTGTTCCTGAAAACCCACACCCCGGATTGAAAATTTCCCATCAAATCCATGAAACGAATAATCGTGCCCCCACCCCCCTTTGACCCGAAACATATCTACCAGCACCTGAACATCGGGTGCCAGTTCCAATAGGGTCACGGTTCGTCGATATGTTTTTACGTTTAAATACGCTCTGGGCGACGAAACATCGATGTGTTGTACATGGGGCAATGCCGCAAATCGCTCCAGTTGCCCTTCATCATTGGTATCCTGCCGACGTTCGTTTACCACCACCGTTACATGGCTTATCGTATTTTTTTCCCAGGCAGGTGGATCCGGATGTTCTGCGGCATGCGTGGGATATCCCGTATCTGGCACCACGGATTTTCCCCCTGCAATGACTTCCAGATTCAATCGGTCTCGATGGGCATGGCCAGCATTTGCGCGCCCGTATTGAATGACCGCTGCAAGCTGATTTTCTGCCCGACCGCTGCGCAAGATCGCAAAACCCACCCCACCCAAATTGTCGCTCTTTTCCGGCCAGCTCGGCATTTTTTGTGCGGCTTTTTCCAGGTCTTTTTTGGAGAGCGGTTCGCGAAACAAATCTTCAAAATCCGTAAAACTTTTTTCCCCTGTTACGTCGGCATCCAACAATACCCGTGCATACTCGGGCCATCCATATCCTCTGTAAAACCGCTGCATGGCAGACAGATCTATGGGCGGATACATCACGCCTGCTCCCGTGTCGGCAATGGCGGGCATTTTGCCGTTCCAGCACGCCAATCGACGGGGCCAATTCCCCAATGCGCGCACATGTTCTTCTGGCAATCTTTCTGCACCCAATTGCGCCAGCACCAGATCGGTGTCGAGCATATACTTTGTCCAGCACCCGGCCGAATATCCAATGGCCACTTCAAACGACACGCCGTCTCGAAACAAAAAATTATCCAGCGCATGGTGCCATCCTTCTACCCCATAGGCCCAAACTGCCGTGGTGGGCCCTGCACCGGTAAACCGTTTTAAACCATCCAGCGCCCATGCCGTAAAGGCCGGATCATCTATTGTCACCAGCGCTTTTACCGCAGAGGCCTGGTGCAACCCGTAATTGCCCCGAATTTTTCCCTCCCAGATATCCCGCACACACTGCCGCACCAGATTGTCTTCCACATGCCGGATCAGTTCTTCGGGCTTTTTGTTCAAAAAGGCATGCAATGCCGTGTCTTCTTGCAAGGCTGGAAACAAATTGTCATAGGCTTCGGCATACAGGGCAATGTTAAACGACTCTTGAACCGCGTACAAAAACCGCCCAGTGTATCCCTTTAAATAATTCAACCCATACCAGGACTGTGTGGCATAATCCATCGTCGGAAACAACGTGGCCAACCTGTCGAGCAAGATGGCCCCTTTGCGCCCAAATCGCGCCTCCCCTGTTAAAAGATACGCCCGTCCCAAATCTTTTAATGCTGGCAGAATCTGATGCCACAAATGAAAACAATAATGCGCCACAAACCAGAATTTGGCCCGACCGTCTTTTGGGTCCCACCCGGTTCCATCGTCTGCAAATTCTCCTGTTAACAACGACCGATCTTTGGTTTGATAAAACGCCATAAAATCATTTGATGGATATTCTTCTCCACCAACGGAACATTGAATTTTCCAGGGCCGTTTCAACACATCTGCTTTCCACGGCCCTCCCGGGCTTCGAAATACTGCCTCCCCATGTATGGGGCAACCGCCAAAGGACACCTGGAAACCCCGATAAATATCGGCCGGTGGTGGCAGTTCGTGCAAAAATGAATCCTCTAAGCCTGCCCATATTTCTGCATGTGCCACGATTTTATCTGCTATTTTTTTTGCTGTTGGAAATTGCGCCACCTGTGCCTTCATCCGTTCGATTTCCTGGCCTGTGCGCAAGGTTCGTCCCTGTTTCATTTCGCTGTCCATTTCTCGATGGGCAGACACAGAGGTCTGCCCTTGCGATTTGCCGTTTATTGAATGCCGGGCCTTTGTTCCGGGTTCTTCACCGTTCTGCCCCCAGTATCGCGGGTGACCGTATTTATAAACTGGCACTTCGGAAGATTTTCCAGGATTTGGCTTCAATGGCATCGTAACCCAGGCCATCGGATTTTGTGAAAATCAGGCAGGAGTTGCCTTGCGGTTCGACTTTGCGCACCGGATAGGCGGTCTGATACAATTCACCTTCGACCATGAAAACATGACCAAGTACAGCCGGGTCTATGGTTGGATGGTCGATGCGGTAATATGAGGCCGCGCTGGTGGTGACCTGTTCCAGAATCGCTCCGTGCAAAACCGGTTCGGAAAGATTTATCTCATGGTGTGATAAAGATGCCCGGGCACCTCCGATCAGGTAGGCAAAATCCAGCCGATTGTTGGACAACAGCGAAAATGCCGCAATCTGTCCGGATGTTTCCAAAATGCCGCAAGGGGTTTCATAAACGGCGGTTTGTCCGGGCAGGCCCACTGCCACCAGATCCTGTCCCCGTTGGGTGGTGATGCAAATGCCCACACCCTGGCCCTGTGTGGGCACCAACCGCTGCACGTTCAAGACAAAAGGGTTGGCTTGCAGACCCACATCAAACACACTGGCAAAGGCGCTATTATCGGCCGGATTCCCCGTTTTTCGCCTGACCACGTAGGGCACGGTTTCGCCGGTCATGATGTTGTCTCGCAATCCTGTGCCGCGTTCACCCCACCCATCGCCAATGAAGACCTGTTCGTTGCCCTGTGGCAGGGCAT
>CAXNEV010000297.1:0-5315 GCA_964200925.1 Candidatus Latescibacterota bacterium
CTTTGACCCGTGACTCGCAATTTATTTGCTCAGCTTGTCAAACAACGCCTGTGCAATCACCAGATGCCCTGTTCGATTGGGGTGTACAGGTTCGGGGCAAAATGTATCGGCATCGCGATATTTCAACTGTTCCTGGAAAATATCGTGCAGCCGAACCAGCTTTGTTTTGTATTTTTTGCTCATCTTTTCCACCGTTGCAATATAGGTGGGAATCACATCCATCACCTGGCTGCGAAACGTTTGTCCGGACCGATCGGTTGAAATGTAAAACGGCGAAATCAACACAATGGGGCATCCCAGTTCTTTTTTGGTCACACTCAAAATTTCATCATACACCTCTTCAAATAACGCGGGAGACACCGCATCATCGGCCTTGCGCAAATAACTGTGCAAATCGTTGATCCCAATTTTAACCGACAATTTATCGGGCTTGTGAAACAACACATCGTCGCGCCAGCGGTCTTTTAAATGCGTAACCCGGTTGCCGCCGATGCCCTTGTTGATATACTGGATATTGCGCGAAGGATATCGCGCCGTCACCATTTCGGTAAATGTGCGCACATATCCCGCACCCAACGGGGCTTCGGCAGCACGCCGCCCACAATCGGTAATGCTGTCGCCAATGAACAACAACGTCTCGCCGTTTTTAACCCAGAAATCTGCCATTGTATATCCCTCCCGAAACGGATGAAATGTCTTTACGTCAACGCCATATCCAACAATGAACGATCAAGATAGCCAACCGCGTTTCAGAAATCCAGTTAAAATCTCAACAACGCTCGTTTTTATCTCGCAACAACATGCAGCCCTCTATACCCTTATTTTCGCAAAATCGACGTGTCAGCATTCTAACGTATCGCGTTTGTGTATTTTACTTGACAGACCCCGGGCATTCTGCATTTCTTTGAAACGATTCTATCACTCATCACACAGGAGAAAATTCAATGAGTTATCAGTCAAAACTCACCGATGCCCAGATTGAAACCAATTTCAAACAGGCTGCCGAACAATACGCCGCTTTTGGTGTGGATGTGAACAAAGCCGTTGACAAAGCCCTCAGTGTGCCCATTTCTCTGCACTGCTGGCAAGGCGACGATGTGGCCGGTTTTGAAGTGAAAGATACCAACGTGCAAGGCGGTGGCATTATGGCCACGGGCAACTATCCCGGCAGGGCCCGCAACGGCAACGAATTGCGCCAGGACCTCAAAAAAGTAACCGAATTGTTGCCCGGCCCACACCGCATCAACATTCACGCCTCCTATTGCGAAACCGACGGCGAAGTGGTGGATCGCGACGCACTGCAGCCCAAACATTTTTCCAGATGGATGGCCTGGGCCAAAAAACACAACATCGGCCTCGACTTCAACCCCACGTATTTTGCACACCCCAAAGCCAACGACGGTTTTACACTCAGCCATCCCGACAAAACCATTCGCGAATTCTGGATTCGACACGGCATTGTCAGTCGAAAAATTTCCGAAGCCATTGGCAAAGAACTCGGCGGCGAAGTGATCAACAACCACTGGATTCCCGACGGGGCCAAAGATCACCCGGCCGACCGCTGGTCGCCACGTGAACGCCTTGTGGAAGCCCTCGATGCTGTTTTTGACGAAAAACTGGGCATTGGCCCTTTGTGTGTGGATGCGGTGGAAGGCAAACTCTTTGGCCTGGGCATGGAAGACTACACCGTGGGCTCTAACGATTTTTATGCCAATTACGCCATCAGCCGCAACAAAGTGCTCTGCCTCGACATGGGCCACTTTCATCCCACCGAATCGGTTGCCGACAAAATTTCGGCCCACCTCACCTTCCACAAAAAACTGCTCATTCACACCAGCCGTCCCATTCGCTGGGACTCGGACCACGTGGTGCTCTTCAGCGATGACGTGCGCAACGTCTTTCTCGAACTGGCGCGTCACAATGCCATCGACCGCATGTATCTGGCCCTCGACTTTTTCGACGCCAGCATCAACCGCATTGGCGCGTATGTCATTGGCACCCGCGCCACGCGCAAAGCCCTGCTCTACGGCCTTTGTGATCCATCAGACTATTTGCAAAAACTCGAATGCGAAGGCAAACTCGCCCAAAAACTCGCGCTGATGGAAGACATGAAAACCATGCCCTTCTCTGCCGTGTGGGATATGGCCTGCCTCAAATCAAACGTGCCCGTTGGCCCGTCGTGGATTGGCGAAATCGAAACGTATGAAAAAGACGTGTTGTCCAAGCGGGGTTAATATCCCAAACAATAGAAGTCAAAAAACCTTCTCTGGGTTGAGAAGGTTTTTTTATGCATACTTGACAATTAATAGGCTTGGTGTAAATTTATCGCTGTAGTCATATAATCATGGTCATAACAAAGGACAACGATATGAAAACCATAGCAGCAGGCCAATTTAAAACTCACTGCCTATCGTTATTAGATGAAGTGGCTCAAAACCATGAAACCCTCATTGTAACCAAATATGGAAAGCCGGTTGCACAAATACTACCCGTAATTTCCAACAAAGAAACGGGCGAAAATCCCCTTAAAAACAGCATCGTATTTGAAAAAGACATCATTAAGCCCATAGACGATATGTGGGAGATCAATTTATGATTCTGCTTGATACCCACGCCTGGATTTGGTGGGCAACAGAATCGCCCAAAATTTCCCAAAGTGCTCGACAATCAATAGAAGATTCCAGAGATTTGGGCGTAAGCATCATTTCCTGCTGGGAAGTTGCAATGTTGGTCTCAAAAGGTCGAATCGGTTTTCATCTTGATGTTAAAACGTGGATTGATCTTGCCCTTCAACGCCCCAAAATCCGTTTGTTGCCAATCAACGCAGAAATTGCAGTCCTATCAACCCGATTACCTGGCGCTTTTCATGCAGATCCTGTCGATCGTTTTCTGGCAGCGACTTGCCTGACACACGGCATTCCTCTTGTCAGCAAAGATGAAAAAATCACCAACTGGCAACAGATTACAATTATCTGGTAAAATCATTAATTTTCAAGGGAGACAGGCACAATGAAACAGACTATTGTATGGATCGCCATAAGCTTGGCATTAATCACTGGTTCCATCACTGCTCAGGAAACAACACAACATGACCTATCAGAAAAACTGCTCAACTTGATGAAAATGCAGGAAACCATTACGAGCTCATTTGCCGCAGTCAAACAGATGCTCCCAGGGCAAATGGAGAAGATGCGACAAACAATGGGACCAACCAGCAAACCAAGCCCAACGCCAGAACAAACCGGCAAACTGATGGACATGATTTCTCAAGAACTCAGCTGGGATAAATTAAAAGAAGGCTATATCGCACTGTATGCCGAAACCTTCACTGCAGATGAACTCAAAGGCCTGATCGCCTTTTACGAATCGCCGGTGGGTCAAGCCTATATTCAGAAACAGCCCGAATTGACAAAACGATCTATGGTTTTGACACAGGGAATGATGCTCAAAATCATGCCCAAGATGCAAAACCTGATCAAAGAAATGCAAAGTGATTCAACTCCTCAAGCAGAACCTGGCAAATAAACACCTGTTTCATGTTTACAGGTAAAAAGCCTTCCCTACATATCGGGAAGGCTTTTGTTTTTCGTGCGATATTCTTGCCCTTAATTTGTCTCAATATCCCTGAACGGCATTGTCAACATCCGCACAACGGTTTGTTCATCCGCCATTCCTTTGATGCCATAAACAATCCGTTTGGGATCTTCAACGATGCGGAATGTTTTGAACATCCGATCCCAAACAGAAAACAAACTGGTATAGTTGGAATCCGTCTCCGACTTTACATCGGAATGGTGCACTTTGTGCATATTGGGCGACGTCAAAAAAATTCGATAATATCGATCCAGTTGATGCCCAATCGAAATATTCGCGTGGTGAAAAAACACATTGGATATAAACACGGCTTCATAAACCACGAGATATTCCATCTTGATCCCAAAACCCGTATAAAACGCACATTTCACCACGGTGCTGATGAGGTGCTCGCCCAGGTGAAACCTCGCCCCCGTCGTCACTCCCATAGCCACATCGGAATGATGCACCCGGTGAAATCGCCACATCAACGGAATTTTGTGGTAAAACACATGTAACACATAGGTGACAAAATCAAGCATCAAGATTGTCGCAAAAAACGCACCCCACCCACTCAGACCCATCCAATTAAAAACGCCTCCGGTTGTATTCGTCGAGAACACAACAAGAGGCGTCAAAAGCAAATTCACCACTACGGCATTAAACCCAATCAAACCCAAGTTTCTCAACGTGTGCCGTGTTTTGTTTTGATACGTCTCAAAATAGGGAAACAGACATTCAAGAACATACAGAACCACAAGCACAGAAATAAGCAGAACATCTTTTTCCGTTTGGGAAAACATCATCAAGGTTCTCAAATCGCCGCTTGCCACCCGGCATTTAACATCTTGCTCAACTGGGCAATCTCCCCGGCATAATCCGCTTTATCCACAGCATTCATATTCTCCTGTGCATCCTTTTCATGATCGTATAATTCACGCGCCAACACCTCACGAGTTTCCCGATCCTGCCACTCGGTATAGCGATACTG
Organism: Candidatus Latescibacterota bacterium; assembly: GCA_964200925.1. GTDB lineage: Bacteria > Latescibacterota > UBA2968 > UBA2968 > UBA2968 > CAXNEV01. The sequence continues at coordinate 4,565 of CAXNEV010000297.1, forward strand.
TTCTGTCCGCATCGTATATCCCATCACCTTGCCCCGTGGATACTGGCTAAAGGCCGCCTTTTTCCATTCCCGCTCTGGATTTTCCATCACCGGCACAAAACTACGGCCTTCCAGATGATCAGGTTTTTCCAATCGACACCGTCTCATACCCATTGCGTTTAAAATGCTGCGGCAAACTAATCACATCGGGCATCACCGAACGCAGTGGGGTTTGCAAATCGTAAATGCGCGTCGTATCGGGTCGGCATCCGCTCAACACACTGGCCCGACTCGGCGCACACACCGCCTGCTGGCAATAGGCCCGCTCAAACACCGTACCCCCTTTTGCCAGCCCATCGATATTTGGTGACTGCATCCAGTTGACCCCATAACACCCCAATTGCGGTCGCAGGTCATCCACCACCATAAACAACACATTCATAATCACCTCCCGTAAAACCTATGCGTCAACACACATTCACCCCTAAAAATTCGCAGTCAGAAGCCTATCCCACCAGCGAAAAGAATGCTCTCTGACCGAGGAGGCCTGGCAATTTTTCTCCCCTCGCCTGCTTGTGAGAGAGGGGTTGGGTAAGGGTTGTTCTACTCCGATAACTCCACATCATTTTTTCCGCGATTTTTCACCCGGTACAGTGCATCATCGGCTTTTTTCATCGCTTCTTCCACAGAATCGGGCACACCAAAATACATGCCAATCGACATCGTTCCTTCCGTCTGTTTGGCAATGGCCCGGTTCAAACGCCTGGCAATG
>CAXNEV010000298.1:0-5305 GCA_964200925.1 Candidatus Latescibacterota bacterium
TGGCCGAACATGCCGAGATGCCGTTCTGGTTGCAACTGGTGGGCACCGGGTTGACGACGATGTGGGGGGTGCATCTGGGTGCCGTTTTGCCGCTGGCACGGTGGCCTGCGATTCCATGTATTAATATTTTTTCGCATCCGCTGGTGACGTCATTCAAAGTAGAAGGTGGGTGTGTAACAGTGCCCGATGCACCGGGATTGGGCGTTGAACTGGATTGGGATGTGATTGAAAAACACCGCGTGGATGCGGATTTTAAGGTGAAGGAAAAACGGCAAATTCACACGATTTGCTGGCCCGATGGTCGGCGCACAGTTTATCCAAACGGCAGTTATCGCGACGATTTTCTGTCGGGCAAGATGCTGGGCTTTTTGCCGGGCATCCGATTGGAACGCCGGTTGGATGACGGATCGGCAGAGTTTGATCGGGAGTATAAACTGTTGTTTGGCGAAAAATGACATCGATAAGAAGGAGAATAGACATGCCGACGTTTAAGGAACTGACGCAGTTTTTTCAGGATATTGGCGCGGATGATGTGCCACATACCCAGAAGTCTTATCTGGCACATGGCATTGGGGTCTATCGCGACTTAAAAGCGTGGGGATGTGATGAGGAATTGTGCCAGGCTGGTTTGTTTCACTCGATTTATGGCACGCAGATTTTTCAGGGGTTTACATTGCCGGTGGATCGGCGCGGGCAGTTGCAGGAAATGATCGGCAAACGCGCAGAGTGGTTGGCATATATCAATTGTTTTATGGATCGCGAGACGTTTGATGCACAGGTTTTAGATCAAAAAGAGATGCATCCGATTAAACACCGCGTGACAGGTGAAGTGATGACGGTGTTGGCGGCGGATTTTGAGGATCTGGTGCGGATGCATTTGTGCGATTGGCTGGAGCAGGTTGGGCGGTCAAAAAACTGGGATTATCGAAAAAAAGCCTATCAAAATATGGCAGAACGGCTGGGCGGTGTGGCGCTGGAAGCGTTTGAACGGGTGTATGCACAAGCATTGGAAAGGTGATTTTGGAGGTTAAAAAGGTTTTGCAATTTTAATTCGGAACGGAGTTTTATTATGCGCGTGGGGTTGATTTCGCTGTTGCATGAGTCGAATACGTTTATTCACACGCCGACGACATTGGATTTTTTTGAGCGGGATGGCATTTTGAGCGGGCAAGCGATGTATGAACGGTATGCGGGCGGGCACCATGAAGTGAGCGGGTTTATTGACGGGCTGGAAAAAGAAGGAATGGAGGTGGTTCCAATTTTTCATGCGGGCACAACACCATCGGGCCGCATTACGCATGAAACGTGTGGAGCGTTGATGAAAATGATGTTTGAACAGGTAGATGCGGCAGGTAAATTGGACGGGTATCTGGTGGCTCCGCATGGGGCAAATGCGGGAGAAGGGGATGAGTATCGCGATCTGGATGGGTACTGGTTGGCGCGGTTGCGGGCAACGGTGGATGATGACACGCCGATAGTTTGTACGGTTGACCCACACGCAAATTTATCACCGCGCATGGTGGTTTCATGTGATGCGACCATTGCCTATCGGTCCAATCCGCATCTGGATCAAAAACAGCGGGGATTGGAAGCGGCAGCGTTGATGGTGCGCACACTACGGGGTGAGCTTAAACCTACACAACGGGCGGCTTTTCCGCCGATTGGGATTAATATTGAACGGCAACTGACCTCTGCACCGCCGTGTTTGCCGATGTATGAACTGGCCAATGCGATGTTGAATGAACCGGGGGTGTTGTCCAATAGCATTGTGTTGGGCTTTCCGTATGCCGATGTGGAGGAGATGGGGTCGGCATTTGTGGTGGTGACCGATGATGATCCCGGTAAGGCGCAAATGCTGGTAGATCGACTGGCGGCTTATTTATATGAACACCGGGCAGAGTTTGTGGGGGAATACATTCCGATTTCGGATGCGGTGGATCGGGCTGTGGCACAGAAAGGGTCGGTGTGTTTGCTCGATATGGGCGATAATGTGGGCGGTGGATCGGCGGCTGATGGGACGTTGATTGCACATGAATTGCATCGTCGAGGTGATACAACGGGGTTTGTGTGTTTGTATGATCCAGAGGCGCAACAACAGGCGCGAGAAGCGGGGCCTGGCCGTCGGCTGGTATTGAAGATGGGGGGCAAAACGGATGGGATGCATGGGCCGCCGCTGGAGGCCGAGGTGGTGGTGCGCAGTTTGCATGCGGGAAAATACAAAGAGTCGGAAGTTCGGCATGGCGGGCGAACAAATTTTGATATGGGTGAAACGGCTATTGTGAAAACGGATACAGGGCTGACGATCAGTTTGACATCGCGTCGGGCGGTGCCGGTGAGTTTGGGATTGATGACAAGTTGTGATTTGCATCCGGCAGATTTTCAGGTGGTGGTTGCCAAAGGGGTGCATGCGCCTGTGGCGGCTTATGCTCCGGTTTGCAGCGCGTTGATTCGGGTGGATACACCGGGATCAACAGCGGCGGATATGCGGAATTTTTCTTATGAATATCGACGCAGGCCGATGTATCCGTTTGAGGAGGTTGATGTATAAATGCCACAATCACATTTTATGCCTTCGGCTACCTACTTTTTGAACGTCCAAAAAGTAGGCAAAAAGTCGTTCCCTCAAGCGCCGGGAAGGCTGATTTGACTCGCGGCTGCGCCGCTTATGCGAAACAAGGGGCACTACGTGCCCAACTACCCGCTTCGCGGGTCTTGTTTGGTCCGCGAATATCTTTACGGGATGCACACCATGATATAGCCTGTCAAGTTCGGTGGCGTTTCAAGATACGTTGCGAAACGGAATCGCGCGGAAAATCGGCAGATGGCTTTTTGAACGGGTTTTGAAATGCAGGATCTCATTTTGAGATGGATGTAAAAAAATGGACTACGAAGGGTTTGAATGTACGGAACTGATCACGGGTGATGTGTTCTGGACGGGATGGTTGCCAGATACAATTTTAAATCAAATGCCCTTTGATGATTTGTGGCATTTGCATCCGGCTGAATTTTCCGAAATTTTGATTCACGGTCGCCGTGTGAAAACGCCGCGATGGGGTCAGGCCTATGGGCGGGATTACCGATTTTCGGGACAACTGGCGCAGGCTGTTGATGTGCCGCCTCTGTTGATGCCGATTCTGAATTGGGGAAAAAGTGTTTTTAATGCGCGGGTGAATGGGTTGTTGCTGAACTGGTATGATGGGGCGCTGGGGCATTATATTGGCAAACACCGCGATAAAACAAATGGCATGGTTGAGGGCACGCCGATTGTGACGGTTTCATTTGGTGAAGAGCGGGTGTTTCGGTTGCGGCGCTGGAAGGGAATAGAGCAGGTGGATTTGATGGCCAAACACGGATCGGTGTTTGTGATTCCTTTTGAGATGAACAAACGGTGGACGCATGAAGTTCCCAGATCAAAACGGTATGATGATCGACGGGTTTCGGTGACCATGCGGGCGTTTGAATAGGAGGTGTTTTTGAAGATTTTGTTGACAAATGACGACAGTTTGGATTCTCCATTGTTTCATCTGGCGGTGGATTATTTTTCGGCAATGGGTGATGTTGTGGCGGTGGTGCCTGCCGAGGAACACAGCTGGAAAGGCAAAGCGATGACGCGGTTTGGGCGGTTGCGTGTCGAACCGTTAGATGGGTTTGCCTGTCCGGTGTTTGCCTTTTCGGGCACACCGGCTGATTGTGCAAATTTTGGCATTTACCATATGTTTGAACAAAAGCCCGATCTGGTAATTTCGGGCATTAATATGGGCAGCAATACCGGGTTGGGGTTTATGATTTCGTCGGGTACCATTGGTGCAGGTTTGGAGGCCAATCTGGCGGGAATTCCAGCGGTGGCCCTGTCGCAAGTGTTGCCATCGGGTGCGTTTCAACGCTGGGTGGATCAACGCGACATGCAAGAAGATGTACAGGCGATTCTGTTTGGCCGCATTCGACAGATGGTGCAAAAAGTATTTGATATTTTGATGGTTCGGTCAGATTTTTTGACTGAGCCTGTGACGTGGAATGTCAATATGCCAGCGGAGCCTGTGGTTGATTGGCAGGTGGTGCCCACGGTTTTGGGGCATACGGTTTATACCTCGTGTTTTAAGGCAGATGGCGATGGGTTTCAACACAATATAGATCGGCCAACCGTGGATGCTCGCGAAGGGTCAGATGGCATGGTGGTGAAACAGGGACATGTGAGCATGACCCGGTTGGACCTTCGGGTGTTGGGGCAGGAGATAAAATAAAAACAGTGCGCAGAGGACGCCCCGGCGGGTCGTCCGAACCGTGTGGGTTTGATGTTTTTCCAGTGCAGGATTTATTTTGTGATAAGGAGATAAAATTCATGGCCGATTTTGAAGGTGTGGTGCCAGCGATTGTGACGCCGATGGGGAAAGATGGCAAGTTTAATGAGGCGGCGTTTCGCAAGGTGGTTGAGGTGAATATTCAGGCGGGTGTGCATGGGTTCTGGGTGGCAGGTGGCACAGGAGAAAGCGTGTTGCTGGAAGATGATGAAAACCGGCAGATTGCAACAGCATCGGTGGATCAGGCATCTGGCCGGGCAAAGGTTATTATGCATGTGGGAGCGCCCACAACAGATCGTGCGGCACAACTGGCCGAACATGCGGCAAAAGTGGGGGCAGATGCCATTTGTTGTGTGCCGCCGTTTTTTTATCGGCGGGGAGATGACGAGATCGTCGAGCATTATCGCATTGTTGGTGGGGCGGCAGATCTGCCATTGTTTGTGTACAATTTGCCAAGTGCAACGGGTGTGGAGATTACGCCGGGGATGATGAAAATGATTCAGGACCGCGTGCCGCAGTTGAAAGGGTTAAAACATTCGGCACCGAGTTTTGCCAATGTGCGCACGTTTGCAAAGATGGGGTTGTCGTGTTTTATTGGCAGCCATCGGTTGATGTTGCCCGCCATGACAATTGGAGCCTGTGGGTGTGTCGATGGGCCATTGAACATCTGGCCTGAATTGTGGGTGGCGATCTGGAAGGCATACCAGGCGGGGGATTTAAAAGCAGCAGAAGCTGCACAGGATCGCGCTTCAGAAGCGTATGAATCACTGGGCGGGGTGGGTTTTCATTCGCTGATCAAAGCGGCTGTTGGGGAACGTTATGGGATCGATTGCGGCGATCCGAGAATGCCCGGAAAACCCCTGACAGCAGATCAGCGCAAGGTGTTGAACGGGCAGATGAAAAAGATTGTTGTTTAAATGGTAAAAAATTAGTCTCAGTGTGTTATTTGCCATGTAAAAACCCCGGTCGATATGCCGACCGGGGTTTTATTGAGATGTTGGCGTATG
>CAXNEV010000299.1:0-5287 GCA_964200925.1 Candidatus Latescibacterota bacterium
ACAACACGCCAACAACGGCATCTTCGGCAATCTGATTGCCACACCACTGCAATGTTCGGGGGGCTTCATGTGTCCAGGGATTGCCCGAAGCCATGCCCCCAACGATGGGCACATATCCGGCCACATCGACAATTTGCCGCATCACTTCCTTGGGATTCACATGAAGTCCAGGAATCAAAATCAAGATTGCCTGATCTGTTAAATATGGCAAAATGCTCTCGCCAATTTGAATCCCCGCCTGACCACCTTGAACAAAAAACGGCACAGCTTCTAATTGATCACTGGATAAAGCCAAAATGGCCACACCGGGTTCGCGATCATTTTCTCGCGCATCGGTCACAACACCCATGCCCGAACATCCAATGACCAAATCTGTATGGGTTGACTGAATAACCTCATGGATAATATCCGAAGCTCTGTTCATATGGTGATAGGTTAAAAACATAAACACCACATCGGGATTAATTTTCCCATTCAACGCCTGGGAAAGAGCCGCTTGCACGGCATCAATCCCATTTGCTTCATTGGAATGTCCTGCGCCAACATGCATGGCCATTTCTCCATTTAGAGAGCATCTCAAAAGGCAGTTTCACACATCTCTTCCAATCGCAATATAGAACGAAAAACAAATGAGATCAAAACCATTTCGCCGTTTTTTAAATAATCAATCCGCAGTGATTTCTCGACCATATCTGTTGATTGGTTTCGCAACATAAAAAATATAACATATTGTGTTAAAAAGTTTTATAAAAATAAAAAATTTCTGATCACAAAAATCATATTCTTCTGAAGCAATGCTTGCAAGGATTATGTAAATCTTATATATTACAATCCGCGACACTTGTTTACTTTCATCATTCTATTAGACCTTCCAATGGGAGGCATTTTATGAACTTGCGTCACAGCTTACACAACGACTCCATTAAACACGTTGATCTTTCGTTTTATGTCGAAATTGAAAAAGGGGCCAAAGTGCGCCAAACCATTGCCAAAATGAAAACCAGCCACCGCAAATGTGCATTGGTGATGGATCGCGGCAAACTTATTGGCATTTTTACGGCACACGACATTGCACGACGAGCTCTCGATCAGGAAGGCATTGACGATCAGCCCATTGAAAAGGTTATGACCCCCGATCCTTTGACCTTAGATGCCGATCTCAAAATCATCGACGCCATTCATTTAATGAGCGAAAAACCCTATCGATATATGCCTGTTGTCAGCAATGAAGGCCAGGTATTGGGCACCCTGACACATTATGCGGTGATTAAATATATCAGCGATCACTTTCCTGAAGATATTTACAATCTTCCACCAGAACCCGATCGTTTTGCACAAGCACGGGCTGGGGCATAAAAACCTTATTGTCAATCCGCAACGGCTTATAAACATGTTGCACCAAAAATGTGTTGGGCCACCCTGACACACCCGCATCAATCAGGAGGTAGAATGAATGGCCGAAACGACTGTGAAAGAAGCGGCCGGCACAACGATCCAGGAACTTATGGAAGTTGAATCTATTGCCATTCGGTTTGCTGGCGATTCTGGCGATGGAAGTCAGTTGATTGGCAGTGAATTTGCCAATACATCTGCCATTGTGGGCAACGACATCAGCACCATGCCGGATTTTCCAGCAGAGATTCGCGCCCCTGCCGGTACCTTGCCAGGTGTGAGTGGTTTTCAGGTGCGCATTTCCAGCGAAGATATTTACACCCCTGGTGATGAGCCTCAGGTGCTTGTCGCCATGAACCCGGCAGCACTCAGAACCAATATTTCAGATCTGCCAAGCGGAGGCATTGTCATTGCCAATACCGACAACTTTACCGCCAACAACCTGCGAAAAGCCGGTTATGACAAAAACCCGCTTGAAGACAACTCCCTCAGCAACTATCGGGTTGTCAAGGTTCCGCTGACCACCCTTCACAAAGAAGCTGTAGCTCATGTGGAAGGGTTGACCAATCGCCAGATCGACATGATGAAAAACATGTTTGCTCTGGGGTTGTCCTACTGGATTTTTGACCGTCCATTAGAACCCACCATTCGGATGCTGGAAAAGAAATTTGCCAGCCGTCCCAATGTGATTCATGGCAACGTGAGTACCATGAAAGCCGGATATAATTTTGGCGAGACGGTTGAAGCCTTTCAGGTGCGGTATCACATTAAAAAAGCCACGGTAGCCCCCGGTACCTATCGCGCCATTACGGGTGGACAGGCCACGGCATTGGGCATGGTAACGGTGGCTCACAAAGCGGGAAAAACGCTCTTTTATGGCAGTTATCCCATCACACCGGCCAGTGTGTTGCTGGAAGAATTGGCTGGCATGAAAAACTTTGATGTGCGCACCTTCCAGGCCGAAGACGAAATTTCTGCCATGGGATCGATCATCGGAGCTGCTTTTGGTGGGGCATTGGCAGCAACGGGCACCAGTGGTCCTGGCATTGCCTTAAAAAGCGAAGCCATTAATCTGGCTTTGATGATGGAATTGCCCGTGGTCATCTGCAATATCCAGCGCGGTGGCCCCAGCACCGGAATGCCGACCAAAACCGAACAATCAGATTTGTTGCAATGCATGTTTGGACGCAATGGCGACAGCCCCATTCCCATTGTCGCTCCGGCCACACCCGGAGAATGCTTCGATTATGTCATTGAAGCATTTCGCCTTGCGGTTGAAACCATGAGCCCCGCCTTTTTCCTGTCAGATGGCTACCTCAGCAACAGTTCCGAACCATGGCGCATTCCCAATCCCGATGATCTGCCCACGCTCAAGGTTGAATACCATACTGCGGTTGACGGATTTCAACCCTACTTGCGCAATGTCGAAACGCTGGCACGCCCCTGGGCTTTGCCGGGCACTCCTGGTCTGGAACATCGCCTGGGTGGTCTCGGCAAAGAAGACATTACAGGTAACGTGTCTTACAACCCCGACGACAACCAGCACATGGCCAACGTGCGGGCCGAACGGTTGGCCCGCATTGCCGACCGCATCCCCTTGCAAAAAGTTATGGGCCCCAAATCTGGCGATTTGCTCGTGGTGGGCTGGGGCAGCACATATGGCGCAATTCGCACGGCAGTTCGCCGGGCGCAAAACAAAGGCCAGTCCGTTGCAGCAACCCATTTGCGCTATCTCAATCCGTTTCCCAAAAACCTCGGGGATATTCTCAAACGGTATAAAAAAGTGCTGGTACCCGAATTGAATATGGGGCAGTTGTCACTTCTGTTAAATGCCAAATACCCCGTTCGGGTCATTTCGTATCCCAAAGTTCAAGGCTTGCCGTTTAAAATTTCTGAAATCTCAACCAAAATCGACGATATTCTCGGCGCATAAACGCGCGCTTCACACGAGTGGAGAACGCACCATGTCAGAAGTAGCCACACAACCATTGAGCAGAAAAGATTTTGTATCCGATCAGGAAGTGCGCTGGTGCCCAGGATGTGGGGATTATGCCATTCTGGCCCAAATGCAGCGCGTATTGCCCGAAATGGGCATTCCGCGCGAAAAAATGGTATTTGTATCGGGCATCGGTTGTTCCAGCCGCTTTCCCTACTACATGAATACCTATGGGTTGCACACCATTCATGGCCGTGCCACCACAGTGGCCACCGGCTTGAAAGTCGCCAATCCCGACTTGCATATATGGGTTGTCACCGGCGACGGCGATGGCCTGTCGATTGGCGGCAATCACCTGTTGCACATTTTGCGGCGCAATGTCAATGTCAATATTCTGTTGTTCAACAACCGTATCTACGGGCTTACCAAAGGCCAATATTCGCCGACTTCACCCACAGGAAAAATAACAAAAACGTCTCCCATGGGTTCTATTGAACAGGACATCAATCCCATATCCGTGGCCATTGCCAGTGAAGCCACCTTTGTGGCCCGCACAGTGGATCGACAAACCAAACATATGGCCGATATTCTCAAACGTGCCGCCGAACACAAGGGTACCTCGTTTGTTGAAATTTACCAAAACTGCAACATCTTCAACGATGGGGCCTGGTCATGGGCCACCGAAGCCGATGTCAAAGATGACAACACCATTATCCTCGAACATGGGATGCCCATTATCTTTGGCAAAGACAAAGACAAGGGCATTCGCCTTAATGGGTTCAAACCCGAAGTGGTCACTTTGGGCAATGGTGTTACAGAAGCCGACCTGCTAGTCCACGATGAAACCCTCGACGATCCGGCTTATGCCTATTTGCTCAGCAGGCTTATGCATCCCCAATTTCCGGTGCCACTGGGTGTTTTTCGCTGTGTGCAACGTCCCACATACGAAGAACAGGTGCTGGCCCAGAACAAAAAAGCCATTGCGACCAAAGGGCCTGGCAATCTCAATACGCTTTATAACACCGCCGATACCTGGATTGTGCCCGAAATGCCTGATGCAGAAACCGTGCGCGATTTTACCGAAGAAACGCCTTCATCTGACACCATTCCCGACATCATCCCCGATATCACAGAAGAAGATCCACGCGCACCGCGCAATTCTTTGCAACACTTGATGTATGATCCCATTTCATCACTGCACTTGCCCAAACCCGAATGTGTGCCTTTTGGTACTTCGGTTGCCGATGCTATTGCCATCATGAAACAGAAAAATGTGGGCTGTCTGCTCATTGTGGATCGCAAAGGCAAATTGGCTGGCATCTTTGCACAGGGCGATCTGTTTGAGAAAGTGGCCGGCAAAGAAATCAATGTGCAAAATACCCCCGTTGAAAGCCTGATGACCAAAGACCCCACACAGCTCAAAGAATCCGACCCCGTTGGGCATATCTTGCATTTGATGTCGATGCACGGTTTCCGACACATTCCCATCATCGGTCCCGATGACTGCCCTGTTGGTCTGGCTTCATTTAAAGTCATGCTGCAATTTGTCGGAGATCTGTTTGCCGAACCCGCTTCTGCAAATTAAAAAAATCCGGCAAAAACTTATAAAGCCCGTGGGCAGTGCCCACGGGCTTTTCTTCATTTGACAGCATTCCAAACTGTTGATATCATCTATCGCCCCCGTAAAACCTTTGCCCATGTAACCACAAGGAACCATCTGCCTGCCGTGAAAGCACACATTGCCCACGTTATTCCAACAGATCGTATTGCCTATCTATTAATGCGTGCCCAATTACAACGCGTGCAAGAAGCCGGATACAATGTCAGCATCATTTGTGGCAACACTGGGTATGGGGATCATCTGTCAGATGCAGGATTGCGGGTTATTCACATCCCATTTGCGCGAGAAATTCACCCCCTGACGGATCTGCGCTGCATGCATGCGCTTTTTCATACCTT